>CANCBY010000182.1 GCA_947374445.1 Pseudobdellovibrionaceae bacterium | reverse complement strand
GCGCGCTTAGGAGCATACGATGCTCTTTTGTATCCAGCATTGCAAATGGCCATCAAGGGAGCAAAGGCTTTGGCTGCGACCGACTGTTTGAATTTTGGAAATCCAGAAAAGCCACAAATCATGTCCGAATTTGTCGCGAGCGTTGAGGCCATCACAGAGATGGCGATGGCCCTAGAGACGCCAGTCGTGAGTGGGAATGTCAGTTTTTATAACGAGACCTTGGGGACTGGAATCGCTAGCACTCCTGCAATTGGAGTGGTTGGTTTGCGAGACAATGTTGAGGGCTTGGCCAAAGACACATTCAGCGGTGCAGGAAACCCTGTGTTTTTAATCAGCAGTTCATCGGATGGTCCTGCTGTTTGGGCTACAGGTATTCACTCGCAAGAGCCAAGATTTAGTGGTTCTCTCAACGCTCAAAAAAGCCGTGAGTTCTTGGACTTCCTTTTGGATCTTGGAAGTTGCCGCTGCGTGAGTTCAAGCCGCATGAGTGGTCGAGGTGGCTTAGCTGTGACTCTAGCTAAGATGTCTTTTGCTGGACTTGGATTTGTGACCGAACTTGAGAAGTCTGTTTCTGAATGGTTGCACGAAGGGTTTTATCAAGCCTTGTTTGAAATCGATTTGTCTCATCAAGATGAATTTTTGCGAAAACTGAAGAAAGCTGAAGCTTTAGGTTTTAAAGTTGAAAAGTTGGGTGCAGTGACTGCTGAGCCTGATTTGGATTTTGCAAGTCAGGGTCGAGTTTCAAGTAAAAAACTGCACGAGCATTCTCGGAATGGCTTTTTGAAAATTCTAGAAAACTAGATTTTAGATTTATGTGCTTACCGCGATACCGAACGACTGAACTGGAGATAAATTATGTGTGCTGTTTTTGGCGTCTGGAATCATGAAGAAGCGGCTCGAATCACCTACCTCGGCTTGTATGCTATGCAACACCGAGGGCAGGAGTCTTCAGGTATTGTATCGCTATCTGAAGGGCGGCATTTTCATCACAAGGGTCTAGGTCTGGTGGCAGATATTTTCAAAGAAGAGCAGCTAAAGGCTCTGCCTGGTAAAGCCGCAGTCGGGCACAATCGTTACTCAACAACGGGGCAAAATTTATTAGCGAATGCACAGCCTCTGACAGCTGAAATGATGAGTGGATCTTTAGCATTAGCTCATAATGGTAATCTGGTGAATGAGCGTTCGCTCAAAGTAGAACTGCAAAAACAAGGGGCTATTTTTCACGGCACTACCGACACGGAAGTTCTTTTGCACTTGTTGTCGAGAACTCCCTCTCAAGATTTGATGCAGGCCCTTCAGCAGACTTTGCCGAAGCTTCAAGGGGCTTTTAGTTTTGTATTGCTGGCACATGACCGCTTGGTTGCAGTCCGTGATCCTTTGGGATTTCGTCCTTTGATTTTGGGTCGAAAGAAAAATGCTGAAGGATCGTGGGCCTATGTGGTTGCCAGTGAAACTTGTGCCTTAGATCTTATCGAAGCAGAGGTCGTGCGCGAGATCGCACCAGGAGAAATATTTTGCGTCGACCAGAGCGGGGAGCAAAGCCTTACCTTTAAAACCATTAGTTCTGACTCAACTTCAACATCAGAAGCAAAGCCAAAGCTTGCGCGGTGTATTTTTGAACATGTGTACTTTTCTAGACCTGATTCGATTATTTTTAATAAATCCGTATACGAATCTCGAAAAAATTTTGGACGCTGGTTAGCAAAAGAGACGGCGGTTGATGCAGACTTGGTCATTCCGGTTCCTGATAGTGGAGTACCAGCGGCCATTGGTTACAGTCAACAGTCGGGGTTGCCTTTTGAGTTTGGAATTATCAGAAACCACTACGTGGGCAGGACTTTTATCCAACCACAGCAAAGCATTCGAAGTTTTGGAGTTAAGATCAAGTTGAACCCTCAAGTGGCTGTTTTGAAAGGCAAAAGAGTCGTTGTTGTCGATGATTCTCTGGTTCGCGGTACAACCAGTCAGAAAATCATTGGGCTTATTCGCCAGGCCGGAGCCAAAGAGGTCCATATGAGGATCGCAAGTCCGCCCACAACAGGTCCATGTTTTTATGGAGTTGATACTCCGCAAAAAAATCTACTGATTGCCTCTCACAGTTCTGTCCAGGAGATTTCAAAATTTATTGGCGCTGACTCCTTGGGTTATCTTTCGATGCAGGGTCTGACTGAGGCTATAGATTCATCCAGTGGCTATTGTGCTGCTTGCTTTGATGGGAAATATCCGACACCCTTGAGTTAATGAAATCTTGGCGTTTTTTAAGACCTGGCGATCTTGTTGATATCATCGCTCCAGGTTCTGCAACCACACAAAATGAACTGAGTGCTGCCATTCAGTTTTTGCAATCTTGGGGATTAAAAGCCAGGGTTCGCGAGCCTTTGTTTTCTGGGCATGCCTATGTCGCAAGCGATGCCAAAAAAAGAGTGGCAGATCTTAAGAGTGCGCTCTTTGCAAAAGACTCCAAAGCTGTTTGGTGTTTGCGTGGCGGTTATGGATCGATTCAATTGGTGCCAGATATTTTAAAAATAAAAGTGCCTCCCGCTGCCAAACCAAAACTTTTGATTGGCTACAGTGATGTCTCAACTCTTCACCTTTGGCTCAGTCAAGTTTTACACTGGCCGAGTTGCCACGGCCCACTGCTTGATAGCATGGCTCGAAATAAATATCTTGAAAAAGACTCGCGTGAGCTCTCGAATTTAATTTTTGGTGTACAGAAAGAAATTACATTTGATGGGCTTACGCCAAAAAACAAACATGCCTTGCGTGTGAAGTCGATCGAAGCACCTTTGCTTGCCGGAAACTTAGTTGTTCTCGCAAGTACTCTGGGCTCTAAGCTTGAGCTCAAAAGCAAAGGAAAGATTCTTTGTCTTGAAGAGATCGGTGAGCGGGGATACCGCGTCGATAGGCTTTTGTGGCAACTCGAAAACTCCAAAGCTCTCAATGGATGTGAGGCGATTTTGTTCGGTGAGTTTATTGGCGGCGATGAAGTCAGTACAGAAAAAGACAAAGCAAAAAATTATGTCTTTCTCGCGCTAGAAGACTTTAGCAATAGAACGCAAGTTCCTGTTTTCAGTGGTCTGCAGGTCGGTCATGGAGCAGTTAACAGGCCATTATTTTTGGGGCCGAAGGCGATCTTAAGTCGCAAGAGTAAAGACTCAGATGCGACACTGACGATATCTTCAGGAGGTGTGGCGTGAAGTCCAGCTCCTTTGAAAATCGTCTCGAAAAGCAGCTTCTAGAAGCCATCCCAGGTGTCACACCTGGACTCGTGATGCAAATTTATAAAATGGGTCGTAAGGTGGCGGATATTTCGGTGGGCGACACGGCCACATATTATGATTTTGCAAGTGTCACAAAAGTTGTGTTTACGACTCAAGCTTTTATGAAGGCCTTTGAAGAGGGGCGTTGGAATTTATCTTCAAAGGTGAGTGATTTTATTCTCGATTTTCCGCACCGAGATATTTTAGTTCAGGAATGCCTCAATCACTCTTCGGGCCTGCAATGGTGGGAGCCGTTTTATCAAGTTTTAGATTTAGACTCAAGCCTTGAAGAGCGTTGGAAACGCCTCTATGAGATCATCTATCGTTTGCCTCTGGATAAAAAGCCTCAGAGTGTTTATTCAGACGTAGGCTTTCTTATCTTAGGGAAAGTCTTGTGCGAGATTTATCAAAAGCCGCTCATAGATATTTGGAGTCAGCTCAAACAAGATTTTTATGCCGGTACAACCATGGGCTTTCATCCTGAAAATAAATTTTCTTTTGCACAAAAAATGTATGCGCCAACAGAAAACACCGGTTGGAGAAAAAAAGTCATTCAAGGTGAAGTCAACGATGACAATACTTGGGCCTTGGGAGGAGTTGCGCCGCACGCAGGTCTCTTCGGGAGCATTGATGATTTGAGTTGGTACGGCCTTATGCTGCGGGCTCAAATTCAGGGTATAGCCAGAAATTCGATCCGATCAAAAACGGCCCAGCTTTTTGCCACCAAATCTCGCCCTGATGGGCAAGGCGATTGGGCATTGGGTTTTATGATGCCCTCCTTTGAGGGCTCTTTAGTAGGTAAATATTTTTCACCTCAGAGTATTGGTCACTGGGGTTTTACCGGCACATCGATTTGGTATGACCCCTACCAAGATCTGACGGTTGCGATTCTATCAAACCGAACTCTGTTGGGCCGCGAGAAAAAAGAATTCAATCTGCTCAGACCTCAATTGCACAACTGGGTCATTGAAGGACTTAGAAGATCTTAAGTAGATCTTCTGAATGAAAGGTAAAGACATGCACAACGCACAAATGAACTCAAATTTTAATTTAAAGCCCGGAAGCCACATTCACCTCATGGGAATTTGCGGTACGGCCATGGCCTCGCTCGCGGGACTTCTCAAAGATCGCGGTTTTAAAATTACTGGGAGTGATTCAAATCCTTATCCTCCGATGTCGACTCAGCTGGAAAGCCTTGGGATCGAAATTATGAAAGGTTATAAAAAAGAAAATCTCTCAAAAAATCCACCTCATTTTGTTATCGTCGGAAACGTGATTTCCGCAAGAAACGAAGAGGCCGAAGAATTAGTACGACTTGAAATCCCATACACTTCTTTACCAAAAGCGGTTGGAGAGCTCATCATTGCTAATCGCGACAGCTATGTCGTAGCTGGCACTCACGGAAAGACCACCACCACTTCATTGCTTGCTTGGGTCACAACGCAGATAGGGCTAAAGCCTGGATTTTTAATTGGTGGCATTCCTAAAAACTTTTCACTCTCATTTAAAAATCCAGAAGCTCAGACTTTTGTGATCGAAGGTGACGAGTATGACACTGCTTTTTTTGATAAAGTTCCTAAATTTATTCATTACAAACCAAAGCATGTTATCCTAACTAGTATTGAGTTTGACCATGCTGACATTTACAAAGATCTCGATGCAGTGAAAGCGTCTTTTGTTCGATTGATGGGTTTGATCCCAGCAGACGGCTCTTTGCTCTATTGCGCTGACGAGTACAATGTGCGAGAGGTTCAAGCAAAGTCGCAAAATAAAAATCGTTTTGGCTATGGCCTCAAACAAGGCGATTACTTGGCTAAAGCTCTAGGGATTGATGAAAAGGGCACTGACTTTGAAGTCTCGTTCCGTGGGGAGTCATTAGGTAAATTTCGCATGTCCTTGGGCGGTGATTACAATGTTCTCAATGCGACAGCGGTTATAGGCGTGGCACATCAAAGAGGATGGGATCTTGGCAAAGTAAAATCTGCGC
>CANCBY010000181.1 GCA_947374445.1 Pseudobdellovibrionaceae bacterium | reverse complement strand
CGTTTGATTCAAGATCAAGAGATTAAAGTCAAAGTTGGGCGCCTTCCAGAGATGCTTGCCCGTGTTGTTTGGGTCAAGTCACTAGAAGAAGGCGTTGTTAAAATCGGCATTGAATTTACTGAGTAGAGACCTAAAGTTTAGGCGTGAGTACGAGCCGCGTGCTCGACCACCAAGGTCTCACGCACGACAACGACCTTAATCTGTCCTGGATAGCTGCACTCAGTTTCAATGCGTTTTGCAATGTCGCCACTCATGCGCAAAGCTTTAAGATCATCGATCTTGCGGCCATTAACTAAAACACGACACTCACGTCCGCCTGATAAAATAAAGCAGTCAGTGACTCCGTCAAAGCTTCTGGCGATGTCTTGCAGTTCGGTGACTTTTTGATTGTAGGACTCAATGGTTGAGCGCCTTGCCCCTGGTCTTGCGCCAGAAATCGCATCGGCTGCAATCACAAGGTAAGCCATGTCTGTAGCAGGAGTCTCATCAAAGTGATGGGCCTTAACTGCGTGAACCACATCAGGAGCTTCGCCTCGGGCCTGAATAAACTCAGCGCCAATTACAGCATGGCCGCCATCGAGTTCGTGATCCATAGCTTTGCCTAAGTCGTGTAAGAGGCCAGAACGACGAGATTTTTTAACATCCACGGTGCGCATCTCGGCAGCCAAGAGGCCGCAGAGCCAACCTACTTCGGCACAGTGAAAATGCTGGTTCTGGGTGAAAGAATAACGGTAGCGGAGTGATCCCATCATCTGGCGGACTTCGGGGTGAAGGCCTTCAAGCTTGAGCTCTTTGGCTAAAGCATCACCATCGTGTTTAATCATGCGCAAGATTTCGGTCTTGATATTGCCTGCAACTTTTTGCACCCAATCAACACTGACCACTTTTTTCTCTTTAAGAATGCGCTCCAAAACCCTTCGTGTGTGCTCGCGGCGAACGGGGTCAAAACCTGCAACGCCGATCATCTCCATGCTGACATCGGCTATAATATCGCAGCCGCAGGCCTCTTGAACAGCTTTGTAAACCGCATCACCCAAAGACAAGAAGAGTTTTTTTGCGGCCTCATCGGCGTAGTAAACAGGGGCGATGCCGCGCTCTGTGCTTGCCGGACGAGAGAAGCGGCCGAGAACTAGCGAGAGAATCTCTTTGGCTTTAGTTTCTGCATGTTCTTTCATTTCAGATTCTGTTCGCTCGGCTCGGTCTTGAGAGTTGCGCTGAGTTTCACGGAACAAAGTGTCCATAAGTTCTAGTTTGGCGTCTTCGCGTGATTGTTGAGTGCGAGTGCTGAGTTTTTCAATATAGGACTCGTTCAACTCTTTGAGCTGAAGGCGAAAGCGGCCAAGGGCTTCTTCTAGCTTTTTGACATTGGCTTCGCCGGTTTTAACTTCTTGTTCGTGAGTCAGAGATTTTTGTCTGGCTTGAGAGTAGCGGTCATCAGCTTTTTGCTTTTTTTCGACGCTCAACTCTTCGAGTTCTTCGATGTGCTCTTCAAGTTTTAGAAGAAGGCCTTCTTCTTTTGTCCAAAGTTCGGTTTCGATTTCTTGCGTGCGTTCTTTTTCTTCAAGTTGGCGGATTTCGACTTGGTCTTTAACAGTTTGGCGGATCTCGTCGGCTTCGTTTTCTGCTCCGATGCGCACGAGAGTGTAGTAGGCGCGGTAAGTAAGAATGCCGATGGCAATGCCTGCGGTGAAAAAAAACACGCCGGCAGCCCAGGCAGGGATGGTCTGAGAAATCATGTGGAGAATATTGTTTTCCATAAGAGGCGATTATGGCTTAAACCCAGACTTTGGCCAATGAAAATTGAAGACAAATTGAAGATAGGCCGCTGCTGAATTGCAGTTATTGTAGGCATTTGTTGGGCCTAGGTCACGCCGAGTCAAGCTTGAGGCAGAGAGAGTTCTCTTTCATTTTCTTCGACAAATTGGCGGGGGTGGGCTAACAGAGGCGAGCTTTGTTTAACGATGATCCTTAATTTTGAGGATTACTAATTGGGAGTTCTTCATGAAAACTAAAATCCAGTCGGCCGTGTTAATATCTTTGGCCTTATTTGTAACTTCAGCGGCTTTTGCTCAGGGGACTAAGGCTAAAACCAAGGCGCCTTCAAAGTCTATTGAGTCAACAACTGTGACTCCGGCTCCAGCGCGAACGCATAGCTATTCAAGCATAAACTCTGGCGAGTACTTGAATGAGATTCAAACTTCGTTCATGGGTGGAAGTTTTCAAAACTATAAAACTGGATCACAATCAGTCACTCAGCTTACAGGCACGGCTTCTTATGCACGTTTGATTCGTCCACTCATTCAAGTGGGTGGAGAAGTGGGCCTTAGTTATGTGAATGCGGCTACAACGACGACCACTTTGACAGCTCTAGCGATTGGTAAATACAATTTTGATTCTGATCTTAAAGAGAGCTTTTATGTTGATGCTGGAGCTGGAATTCTTTCTGCAGTTAATAACACCGGCGGCACGGATACAAAGTTTAGCTTTATGGTGGGCGGTGGTCGTCGTATTCCTTTGTGGGAGCGAATCAGCTACAATCCAGAAGCTCGCCTTTATAAAAAGGGTGATTTAGATCCAAATATTGAAATCCAATTTTTGAATCTTTCGATTATGTATTAATGATCGCTTGGCCTTCTCGGACTTTGGCGTTCTAATTTTAAAAACAAAAAAGCCCTCGCTTGTAACGAGGGCTTTTTTGTTTGTAGTTCACTTAATCTGATTAAATCTTAGCGTCTGTGAAAGTCTTTTTAAGATCAGAAGCTGTTGAAAGCCCCATTTTCATGATCTCTTGAGAAAGACGTGCGCTCTCTTGGAGTTGAGTCTGTGCAAAGTCAGCATAAGTTTGAGCATACTGAAGGCTTTGCTCAAAAAGACTTTGGCTGGTTTTGATCTGCCAAGACCAGAACTCTTTAAGAGAGTCGTTCGCAGTTCCTGTGTAAGCACGGAACGGATTTTCGTGAGGTGTTGTTGTTTCTTTGTTAGCCATGGATCCTCCTGTTTGATCTGTTTGTTGCAAATGCAGCAAAACAATGAGAACGCCATTTTTTAATGATGGCAAGAAATTTATTGCAAACGCAGCAATTAGTTAGAGCGCTTAGTTTTAGTTGGACTTTTTAGTCGAGGATTTTGTGGCTTTAGTTAATTTTGCGTTTAGTCCTGTGCTTGATTTTGTCTTAGTTGTCGTTGGTAACGCTTGAGCCAACATTTTAAATCCAGATAATGCGACTTCGCCCATCTGCGACATCATCCTTAAATTCTGCTCTAAAAGAGGGGCCCAAATCTTGGTCAGAGTTTTTTCATTCATGCGAATCATCTGCTCTAAAATTTCGACTGGCAGATGCGAAGCGCGTCCTTGCTCGAGAAGGATTTGAGTTAGTATTTCAGAGGTAATATCTTGTTCGGTGTTGGCATCAGTCACTTGAATGCGATGGCCTTTTTGCACCCAAGTTTTTATTTCAGCGATGGTGACATAGGTCTTTTCTTTTGAGCTGTAGAAGCGGCGGTTGCCATATTTTTTAATCGAGATTGTTTCCACCATTAGAGTATCTGCTCTTATTTTTGCGTTTGCAACAATTTTGCAATGCAGGTTTAATTTTCGCAGTTGGTATTGAAACCTTAAAAAAGGAGCTTTCATGGAAACGAAAAATTTTGAAAAGCAACTCGAGCAAAAACTCGATCAGTTGACCTCTCATCCTTTGTTTTTAAATTCGGTGGCGGGCCTTATCAACTTTAACTCCTATCGTAAGATCTTATCGCGCAAAGCATTTGAGCTTCTCTGGGGGAATTTGCAAATTCCGCTCAAGGCCGACCAAGAAAAAATGATGGCGGCCCTTGAAGAAATGCAGCTTCGCTTACAAAAAATGCAAATGGAGCTGCACGCAAAAGCAGCACTAAAGCCTCAAGTCAGTTCACAGCCAACGGCAATTCATTTGCAGTCTCTTCCGCGCGAGAGGTCTCATTCGTCAAAACGAAAAGTTTCAAATTTAAACTCTTAAAAAGGAGTCCACGATGGGCTTAGATTTTTTGGGTTCAGGGTTGAACCTCTTAGAACATTCAAAGCGTGTGGGGCTCAACCAGGACGTGGGCACAATGTCTTCGGTGACGGTGGCATCGGCTGGTTCAATTAAATTATTGCGCTTCTCGCAAGGTGAGCAAAAGAGCAAGTCGCCTCTATTGATTGTTCCATCATTGATCAATCGATTTTATATTCTGGATTTGATGCCCGAAAAATCTTTTATCAATTATTTGTCTGAGCACTTTTCGGTTTACTTGATTGATTGGGGTGAGCCGCAAGCTCAAAATAAAAGTCTTTCGCTCGAGATGCTTCTTGATCTTCATATGGACATTCTATTTTCTGCTTTGCTTCAAGATTCTAAGGCAGAGCAAGCTCATATTTTAGGTCATTGCCTGGGTGGAAATGTCTCGCTTTTGTGGAGTTTGATTCATCCTGAAAAAGTCGCCTCCCTAAGTCTTATCACCACACCCATTGATTTTAATGCTGAAGGCAAGCTAAAGACCTGGGCACAAAGCGAGTTTTTTGATTTGTCCGCATTTCAAGAAGCTTATGGAAATGCTCCATGGATATTTTTGCAGGCCTCGTTTCACTCGATGCGACCACTTCAGCTTTTGCAGAAGTTACGAAGAGTGATTCCGCAAGCAAGTAACAAGACGGCGATGAAACGGTTTTTAGCTCTTGAGACTTGGTCGTCTGATAGTCGGGATTTGCCTGGGGCTTGTTATGTTGAGTTGATTCAATCATTTTTTCGTGAGAATTGTTTGCTTGAAAAGGGATTTTGCTTCAAGGGTCAGCGCTATCTGTTGAAAGATCTGCGAGTTCCAGTTTCGGCAATATCTGCCGAAGATGATCATATTGTTCCTTTTGCTGGAACATTGAGATCAGAGCAAGTGCCTTTTGTTTCTCACTTCAGTCATTGGGTCACTCGAGGCGGACATATTGGAGGTCTTCTCGGAAAGGCCTCTCAAGAAAATACATGGCCTTCACTTTTGCAATGGCTTCAACAACGGGACGGCGAAAATGTCAGACACCATGCAGTGCTTTAAGACCTCTTTGGGCCGCGAAATATTTTTTAGTTTCAAGCCCGGAAAGGGCGCAGCTCTAGTATTTTTGAACGGCCTTGATGATTCTCTTGAGGTTTGGAAAAATATTGTGAGCGAGATAAAGACTTCACAGCCCTGCTTGTTTGTCGATCTGCTAGGGCAGGGGGAATCTCTTAAGTCTGAGATGCAGTCGCAAAAGGCTTAT
>CANCBY010000180.1 GCA_947374445.1 Pseudobdellovibrionaceae bacterium | reverse complement strand
CCAACAAGCTGCTGATTTATCTGAAGCATATAAGTCTGAATATCCCTATCACGACTACATTACGACCGCATTTCATCTCGGAGAATGGCTGAACGCACAGCCCGAGCAGACGGAGATTTACTCAGAGCAAGAGCTCAGATGTAATCCTGATGAATTTTGGCCTGAATGGATACCACAATCAACTCTGCACAGACCTGATGGGTATTCAAAAATTATTCAAGGTGACAAGCAAATGCTTTTCGCCTTTGAAACTGAACTTTCTCTGAAGTCGAAACGCCGATATGAGGGTCTTGTGTACTTCTACGAACAGCAAACAACCATTGATTGTGTTCTATGGGTTGTTGGAAGTCGCGGTATGATGGGTTCGATACCTACGGGCAAATTGGAGCCCAGGATATCGAAAACCCCTGTCCCTACGAAAAACAAAACTAACCAACAAAAGGGCGGATCAAAAATCCGCCCTTTTCATTTTAAAGGAGTCTACAAATGAAAATTAAAAACGCAAAAATCTATGCGCTCTCAGATGGAAAGTATGTTGTCTCTTACCTTGATCTAGTCACAAAAAAGAGAGTCCAAAAGAATTTTTCTGAGGAGGTAAAAGCCAGGGCATATCTGGCTTTTCTTAAGGCCCCAGCTCAAGAAAAAAATGAATTTACTTATCTTCAATCAGCCTCGACTGATACAGCGATACGAGTTTATCTTGAGCAAGTTCCGAATTCTAATCTTTCTCAGTCAGGAATACTCATACGGGAGTTTTTGATTTTTTTCTCAACCTTTGGAGTCTTAAGACTCACGGAGCAAAATCTCAGAAACTTTTTTATTCATCTTAAAAATGAATTTGATTACTCAGACAGAAGCCTACTTGTGGCTAAATCAAGACTTCAAGGATTTTTCAAGTTCTTGATCAAAGAAAATGCTATCACGGCATCACCACTGGATGAAATTAAATTTAATCGAGAAGCGCCCTTTAAGAGAAGGCCAATTATTTTTGAAGAAAAATCTATTGAAGCTTTTATTTTGAAAGCTCGCCAATTTAGTCCCGCACTTTTCTATCCGATATTTATTCTGATTCAAGAAACTGCCGCAAAAACATCTGATATCTTGTGCCTTCAATGGAAAGATCTTAATTTTAAGAAGAACACTATCGAATTTTGTAGATCTAAAGAGCTTCAGCGCCGCTCATTTGTCGTTTCAAATAATTTTCTTGAGGCTATGAGAAAAATTGACCGGACCAGTGGCCATGTTTTCACAAATCTTGAGGGGCGACCTTTGCAAAAGCATATTTTCTCTAGAGAGCTAAAGAGGTTTCAGCGGCAAGCGGGACTTGATACAAAATGGAGTCTGAGAGATCTTCGCGCCTCTTTTGGTACAAACTTTTTAAAGCACGGTGGCACAATCAGTGAACTTCAAAAAATTATGGGACACATCAGACCCTATCAAACAGCAGAAATTTTTGGTCGGCATGCGGCGCTCAAGTCCAATATAGATGATTCTGTGGCCGTGCAAGAATCAGGGGAAGTTTCATTATCGTAACTTAAATTTTGAGTGTTTTGAGGGATTTTGTAATAAAGGCGGCCGCACCTCGGCCGCCTTTATTATTAATCACAAGACAAGATTTTTAAGCTACTGAGAGATTCACTTTGAAATTTCCAAACCACAACTCTGGCATTTTGAAGTAAATGGAACATTCGTTAACCTCTTGGATTCCAGCCGTAAGGTTCACCACACTTAGTACACTTAACAGTCTTTGCAAAGCCAGAAATTAATTTATATAGAAAGTAACCACCTGTGGAAATCGCAAATACGTGAACAAAAATGCCAAGCTTTAATACAACTCCCGGAAAATAAATTCCTACGAATACCAAACAAACCATCAGTAACAAATACTTGATAGCTCTCATATTGAAGGCCCGAATTTGAGCCTTCAATTCGAGTGCAAGCTCGTCGTCGTTTTTATTTTCCAGTGACATGCTTATCTTTTTCAAACCTAAATATTTCTTCTTTGGTCAGCTCAGGAGTGCAAGCGCTCGTATCAATGACAGCGTCATCGCCATTCATACTCTTGATCCCAAGGACATATACCTTATCAACTTCATACGTTCGATCCCCCTCGTACGGTTGATGCCAAATATAGTTTCCTTTTATAAAGATAGGTTTTATTTTTCCCTTTAAAACTTTAAGAACTTGAACTTGCACATTCACATTTGCATCAGGGCTTGGACTAGCAGGGGTTACCATTACAACTTTCCCCTCTACAAATGCCTTAGTTTTGGAGAAATATCTGGCCCTATACACCGGATCACTGGGACTCTCTTTACATTTTCCAAAACTTTGACCCGATATTATAGAAATTAAAAATACCATATTTAGACTTATAAAAATTTTTCCCACACGAATCTCCTAGAAGTATTTAACTATTTTTACACAAGCTCCTCAAGGACATTGATTACTTCTATCAAAGAGTCCATTTGCAAACCCCTCTGCTGCTGATTCGGCCAATCCGCCATTGGCTCTATTTATAGCCTGATTAAAAGAATTAAGATTTCCACTAGCAATATCGGATGCATGTGTTAATTCATGCGCTAGAGTATTCTGCAACACAGCTGAGTTGGATTGCATTGCTGGATCTATTTTAATTGTTATTAGATTTGATGTTCCAATTGTGCTGCCAAAACTACCTCCAGCAGATCCATAAGAAATAATAACGGTTACGCTCGGGTTGTTATTTAAGCTTCTATATAAAGCGTCCAAACTCGGATCAGCAGAAGATCCAATCCTTTGATCTCCTGTGAGGTTAAGAACTGTTGTGCCAAATGGATCAATATTGTTAATGGGATCACTGCCAACATACCAAAACAAATTCGTATCCCCACCACCAAACCCAATCGGATCCTTCGTTAACCACCGCCCAGTCTCCGGATCATAATCCCTCGCACCAAAGTGCACAAGCTTCGTGTCCGGATCATAAAGCCCTCCCGCAAATCCAAAAGCAATCGTGTTCTTACCCCTGATCCGAAAATGATCACCAAACTCATCCGAATGAATGCGCTCAATCACCTCACCAGTCCGACTATCCACAACCAACTTCGGAGTCCCCACCTGATCAGAAATAATCCGGTACTCCTTACCATTGAGCTTAAAATAGTCAGGAACATTCGACTTCGTCCCATAAACATACCGTCTTACAACACTGCCATCACCACTGGACTCGAGAGCAATCTGAGTCTGACTTTGGTAGAGCCACTTCCACGCAAGCTTGTTGTTCTTATACTTGGCTACACGGCGGCCCTGACCATCAACCGAGTATTTAATCACCACCCCATCAGGTAAAGTCACCTGCTTGAGCACTCCCAGAGAATCAAAGACGTAATTCGTAACCTCAACGCGGTCCTGATCTCGTTCTGGCTTGATTTTACGATCTTCATCACCACACTCTCGGTGTGAGTGAGTGATCTTCTGCACAAGATTGCCAGCGTTGTCGTAACGATACTCGTTTTTGCCAAACTTGATGAGCCTGTCCTGCGCATCGTACTCGGCCTTGACCCAATGCTCGCCATCCCACTTAGCGGTGCGATTGCCATTTTGGTCGTATTGGTAAGAGCGAAGAACCTCGTTGCCACGCAAGGTCTGTAGAAGCCTACCGGCCTTATCGTAGACATACTTGCGGGCCCAGCCGAAATACTCGCGCTCCTGCGGAGCTTGCTCGATCTCTGTGCCCTGATGATTGACCTCGATAATTCTGCCAAGAGCATCGCGCTTATAACTTTGCGCAAATAGCTCGCGGGCTTTTTTGTTGATCTTGAGGCTAGATGAATCAGAGGTCATCTCGCCAAGAGTATTGTACTTGAGGGATTCTGTGACTAGGTTGTGCTCCACAACTGTGATCAAACCATTTGCATCTCTGGTAAAAGCTTCGCTCCCCGCGCCCACAAGCATTTGATCGCGATCATAGCTCAAACCAACAGAGTCCTGCTGACCATTAGATCCCACCGCTGTGATCGAGCCAATCGTCGCATCCGCATTGAAGTTGTACTTCACTTGACTGCCATCTGCGTACCCTTGGCTTGCGAGCATTTTACCAAGATAGCTGTACTGCAAGCTCAGACCATCGGGTGAGCTGATACTTTGCACAAGCTTGGATTTGGGCACGTAAGTGTAATTGTAATTGCCCGAAGGACTTGCAACCGAAGTCAAAAGACCAGAGGTTGCATCGTAATTCAGATTGATCTGCTTACTATCAGGCAAAGTCACTTGCGTGAGCTGCTTATCTATATTGTAAGCATAAGTTATATTTTGATTTCCGCTCACAAAATTTTGTACCGATGGCGGCAAGTACTCAGACACAAGCTCCATCAAATTATAGCTAAAGGTGTGCTCGGGTCTTCCGGGAGGAGTGATGCTTGTAACGTTGCCGTTTTTATCATAACTAAAACCCACAACTCTGCCGTCAGGCAATGTCTCCTTAGTCACACGTCCCGAAAGATCATACTCAAGATTTGTTTTTTGATCCAAAAAGTCTGTGCTTGAACTGACTCTCCCCAACTGATCGTAGGTAAGACTCATTTGACGATTCTCTCTCGCAACACCCGTCAGTCGACCTCTGACATCGTAAGCAAGTGCCACAGGCGAGAGTGTTCCGACTTGAATATTTTCAGCCAAGCCATTGACATTGATTTTTTGCTTCACAGTGCGCCCCATAGGCGACGTATTGATCATCGAGTTATCGGTGGCTGAATAGGTTGAGGTATAAGTGATTGCAGGATCACCTTGCAGTTCTGTCGTCGTGGTCAGCGACACAAGGCTCAGAGGATCATTGGCATCTGAAAGCACCGCTGTTTTATGTATCTCAGATTCAAGATAGATATTCGAATTTGCTATCGAATATGTCGAGCTTTGAGCATATGGACTCATCCAGCCAAACCGTGGGTCTTCAGAAAAAGCATCAACGGTTTTTATTCCGACTGAATTCTCTGCTGTTGCTGAAGATTGGTTTGGACTCATGGCTTTAAGAACTTCGCCAAAAGCCTCATCAACTTCATGACTTGAACCGTCTGTGTTCTCATGAACTGCAACAACGGACTTATAAACAGTCTGACGGTTGAGTGCCGTAGTCGATGTCACCGTTTGAATTTTTGTAGCGACATCATACTGCCTTAACAAGGCAACAAAATCACCGGCCTGGCCTTGATCTTTTGTAACATATCCTTGGCTATCATATGTCACTATTGATTTTTGGCCCATAGGCTTTTGAAATGAAGTTAGATATCCATTCGAAGTAT
>CANCBY010000179.1 GCA_947374445.1 Pseudobdellovibrionaceae bacterium | reverse complement strand
GCCCGAATTATTAAGCTGTGTATAGAATCCTTAAAGCGATTTAAAGCTTGTCCTTAGCCAGCTTTCCTGATCACACAGAAAGAAACGACCCCCTACCCTAACGCCAGCTCCGCCTTCGCAATCTGCGCGAGCACAGCACTCGGGGCGGTGCCCCCCTCAGAGGTGCGGGCCTTCATCACGGCTACGTGTGGCAGTAGCCCCAGCGACTTCTCATCAAACAATGGGCTGAAGCCCTTGAGCGCTGGCAGAGTAATATCTTCGAGCGGAAGCCCGGTCTTGATGCAATGATTGACGATCTTACCAATCACTTCGTGGGCCTGCCTGAACGGCAGACCTTTGGTCACCAAATCGTCGGCTAGATCTGTAGCGTTTGAAAAATCGCCGCGCAAAGATTTTGCCATGCTCTCGGCCTTCCATGTGGCCTTCTCAAGCATGATGAGCATGAGGCGAACTGACGCTCGTACAGTGTCGAGCCCGTCAAAGAGAAAGACTTTGTCCTCTTGCAGGTCGCGATTGTATGAAAGCGGAAGACCCTTGAGCATTGTGAGTGCACCCATCAGGGAGCCATACAAGCGCCCCACCCGTCCACGGATAAGTTCTGCCACATCTGGGTTTTTCTTTTGTGGCATTATGCTTGAGCCGGTTGTTACCTCATCTCCGAGTTGCACAAAAGCAAACTCAGGTGTCGACCACAAGATCAACTCCTCTGATAGCCGAGACAAATGCATCATGATCAGCGAGCCATTCGACAAAAACTCAACGACAAAATCTCGGTCACTGACTGCATCTAAACTATTTTCTGTGACTTTATCAAAACCAAGCTCTGCAGCCACTGCTTGTCGGTCAAGATTAAAGCCTGTGCCAGCAAGAGCCGCCGAGCCCAGCGGCAATGAATTGATGCGCGGAAGACTTTGCTCTAAACGCTCACGGTCTCGCTGCAACATCCAAAAATACGCGAGCAAATGATGAGCTAGGCTCACCGGCTGCGCGTGCTGCAAATGCGTAAAGCCTGGCAGCACAGTTTGTGTGTGGATCTTTGCCGAGGCTAAAAAATATTCCTGAAGAGCTTTGATCTCCTCGATCAACGAAAGAACTTCTCCGCGCAAATAAAGCCTAGAGTCTGTTGCCACTTGATCATTGCGGCTGCGAGCTGTGTGCAGCTTGCCAGCAACTGGGCCTAGCTTTTCAGCCAGCTTTTTTTCGATGTCGGAGTGAATGTCCTCGGCCGTGCTATCAAGCTCAAGCCTGCCCGTCGTGAGATCCTCATGAAGAGAGTTAAGACCTGCGATCAACTGAGCTGCGTCTGCGGGAGAAATAATCGCTTGCTCACCCAGCATTCGTGCGTGAGCCATCGAGGCCTTGATGTCGACCGACCAGAGCCTGCGATCAATATTCATTGAAGCCGAAAATTTTTCGACTTCAACATCTGTCTCTAGCTCAAATCGTCCACCCCAAAGTTTGCTCATACATCCTCACACTCAAGATCTTATGTTACGAAAGCCTTACAGGTTTTTTCTGTTCTTCTCAAGAAGGCTGTAAAACATGCGTGGCTGCATTCCGAAGTTCTTCACGGCTCCAGTGCTTTCGCGCTGATCGAAAGTCGTTGAATCAAAGCTTGCAAGATCTTCAGAGTAAAGAGCCCAGTGCGATTTACGGCCTACAACTGTGCATGTGCCTTTGTAAAGCTTCATCAGAACTTCGCCGTGCACGCGGGTTTGTGTGGCGTTGATAAAAGCCTCAAGATCAGTTTTGAACGGATCCCACCACAAACCTTCGTAAGCAAGCTTGCTCCACTCTTGATCCACGATCGCCTTGAAGCGGATCTCGTCACGAGTGAGCACCAAGTTTTCGAGCGCTTTGTGCGCTTTCAAAAATACTGTGGCTCCTGGGCACTCGTAGTTCTCGCGAACTTTAAGGCCCATCATGCGATCTTCCATAATATCAATACGACCCACACCGTTATCGCCCGCAAGCTTATTCATCGTCAGCACGAGTTGGGCTGGAGTTTGAGCCTTGCCGTTGATTGAAACCGGAACTCCGTCTTTAAACTGAACGCTAATCTCAGTGGCTTTGTCGTTGGCTTTTTCAACAGACTTAGTCCATTGAAAAATTTCTTCTGGCGGAGCAAAGTCTGGCTCTTCAAGACGACCACCCTCGATCGAGCGACCCCAAAGATTTTCATCAATCGACCAGATCTTTTCTAAGCTCTGTTGTATTGGCACGTTGTTTTTCTTGGCGTACTCGATCTCCCAGCTGCGAGTCATATTGCGCTCACGCACTGGCGCATGAATGATCGCCTCTGGCATTTGCGAGCGGATACCAAACTCGATTCGGAATTGGTCATTACCTTTGCCAGTGCAACCGTGAGCAAAAGCCTTTACTCCGAGTTTTTTGCCCATCTCTGCCGCTTTCGCCGCAATGATCGGTCGAGCAATGGATGTCGACATGGGATAGCCTTGGTAATCGCCGTTGGCGCGGACAGCAGCCCAGCAGTATTCTTTTGTAAATTCTTCTTTGGCGTCGACTGTATAATGTTCAGTCCCGAGGATTTTTGCCTTCTCTGCCGCTTGATCGATATCGGCCTGAGGTTGACCGACGTCAACAGTCACAGTCACGACCTCTTTGTAGCCGTATTCTTGTCGCATGAGAGGGATACAGACAGAAGTATCGAGCCCCCCACTATATACTAACAAAACCTTGTCTTGAGCCTGCGCCATAAAAGCCTCCAAAATATGCACTATAAATAAGTACTGAAACGATTTGAGGGACTATACAGACTATAGAATAATTATGCAGTCAAAGCATTTTTATAGCTTTTTAAAATTGACAATGGGGTTTAATCACATAATTATGCACAAATATTGCATAATTATGTGGCAACGAAATGCTACCAAAATCCCCTCAACGCAATGAAGAAAGTGTGAGTAAAAACGTGGTCGAACTGTCTCCTGTGAACACAACAAAAAAGTACACTTGCTCTATTGTTGGAGCCCGTGGCTACACAGGACTAGAACTTGCGCGCACACTTCTCTCGCATCCGTGGGCCAAGCTCACAACATGTTTTGCGACTTCAGATTTTAAACTGACAGATCATTTGTTAGAGCCTGCTGCTGAAAATGTGCAGTGCCTTTCTGATTCACAAATTCTAAACTCACTGACTGATTTTGTTTTCTTAGCAACACCTACAGAAGTTTCTCTTGAGCTTGCGCCAAAAATTCTCAAAGCTGGCAAACACGTGATTGATTTGAGCGGAGCGTTTCGCCTCAAAAAAAATGATTATAAAAAATGGTATAACTTTGATCACACCGAGCCCGCAGTATTGTCGCAAGCAATTTACGGTCTCGTTCCTTGGTGTGGACCGGTCAATCTCAATCAACCAACTTTGATCTCAAATCCAGGTTGCTATGCCACTGCGATTTCAATGGCGCTGCTGCCACTGCTTAAACGGAACCTGATCGAAACATCTCATCTTGTAATTGATGCCAAGTCTGGCACTTCAGGCGCGGGCAAAAAAGCGGCAGAGAATCTTCTCTTTACTGAAGTTGATGGCGAATGCCTTCCATATAAAGTAGGTCGCCATCAGCATTTGCCAGAGATCATCGAAGCCCTTGAAATGTTCTCGGGCACTAAGCAAAAACTAGATCCACACTTTACCACTCACCTGTTGCCGACACGTCGTGGAATTATCGCAGGTATTTATGCGACGGCAAAAACTTCAGACCTCAAGCAAATCGAGCGTGCCTATGCTGAAGAGTATTTCTCTTATCCACTTGTAAAGTTTGGGCCCGTCAGTGCGGCTCACCAGCAACTCACGGCTCTTAAAAAAGTTGTCGGTACGGCTCGCACGCACATCTCTTTTGAACTTGTCGGCAATAAACTCTATGTCTTTTCTTTGATCGACAATTTGGTCAAAGGAGCTGCGGGCCAAGCCATTGAAAATTTTAATCGCCTGATCGATGCCCCTGTTGAAACGGGACTGTTGATGCAAAAAGGAATTCTATGACACCAGGACCAGGACTACTAAGGACAATATTACCAAAAGGGTTTCTTGCAAGTGGTGTTAACTGCGGCGTGCGTAGATATCGTCCTGATATTGGTCTGCTAATTTCTGAAGTTGATGCTGTGGCTGCTGGCGTGTTCACATTGAATGAGTGCAAAGCCGCACCTGTTGTCTATTGCCAAAAACTTTTACCTGCGGACAATATTCGCGCGATCATCACAAACAGCGGCCAAGCCAATGCTGCTACGGGCCCGTTGGGATTTGAAAACAATCTCTCCATGGTTTCTGCTGCAGCCAAAGCCTTGGGCGTAGACACACATCAAGTCCTTGTTGCAAGTACTGGTGTGATTGGCGCGCATTTGGCCATCGACAAAATCAATCCTTGCATGCCTGAGCTTGTGAGCCGCGCTACTGATGTGGCAGAAAATTTTGCTTTAGCTATTTTGACCACCGACCTTGTGCCAAAAACAGTAACAACAGTTGTTCACCTTTCTGAAGGTGATGTGCGCCTGACTGGCATCTGCAAAGGCTCGGGCATGATTCATCCAAACATGGCAACCATGCTGGGCTATCTTTTGACGGACGCAAAGATTGATAAAAATCTCTGCCAATCTTTACTAAAAGAAGCGACTGATCTTAGCTTCAACATGATCAGTGTTGATGGCGATAGTTCTACCAATGACTGCGTGTTCATGATGGCCAATGGTGAGGCTAAAGCAGGACTTACAACAGATGCTGACGTAAAGGCCTTCAAAAAAGCGCTGATCGAAGTGTCACAATTCTTGGCTCAGAGTATTGCGGCTGATGGCGAAGGCGCCAGCAAATTGATCGAAGTAGAAATGATTGGTTCGCCGAGTGAGGCTCTTGCAAAACAAGCAGTACGTGGTGTGACGATGTCCCCACTCGTGAAAACTGCCATGCATGGTGAAGACCCTAACTGGGGCCGCATCCTGGCTCGTTTAGGTGCCGAGAAAGTTCCTGCGGCTTGCCTGGATAAAATGACTCTGACTTTGCAAGGCAAAACTCTTTTTGAAAATGGCAGTCCTTTGGCTTTCGACAAAGACGAAGTCCGCGCTCTTTTAAAGCAAACGAAAATTCATATTAAAATTGATCTTAAGTCTGGAACATCAAGAGCCACCGCTTGGGGCTGCGATCTTTCTAAAAAATATGTCGACATCAACACGGAGTATTCATGAGCCCAAGTTACTCAGTCACAGCCATGGCTTCTGTACAAACCAACAACAACCGCGTGCTGATCAAGCTGGGCGGTGCTTCACTGCA
>CANCBY010000178.1 GCA_947374445.1 Pseudobdellovibrionaceae bacterium | reverse complement strand
TAAAAAAGATATTCGATTCCACCGGCTAACGTCGTCATAGCATGACTTATGCTAGTCGCACTTTCACTTCGGCTTCCTGAGCCAGTCAGTGTTGAGCTAAAGAGGTCATAAGCTATGGAGCCTTTGAACAGCATTCGTTGCGTGTGACGAAACTCAAAGTAAGCATTGAAGCTTGTGATTTTAGAACTTGAACCACCCGAGGTAACAGGGGATTCATCCAGATTGGGGTTCCAGAAAAAATTAAGACGTGCTCCGAGGGTCACTGGCAGTTTGCTTTCTGTCTCAAGTGGCACTGAGCCGCCGAGGCCAAACACAAGGCCTGAGTAACTGACGGTGGTAAATGCAACCGGCGTTGATTGATCGATGAATGAAGTCATTTTTGAATAGCCGCCAAGTAACTGCATCTTAGGACCAAAGAATTGGTCAGCCACAAGAAAGTTGTATCCACCAAGAAGAGTGTACTGACTGGTCGATACGTTGAGCTTGCCTGGGCTGCTATTGGGGTAAGGGTTACTGACAGAAAAAATAAACTGCCTCAGAGTAGCTTCGGCAAACCAATTTGGATTGAACCACATTTCGCCACCAACCTCGATGGCTGGGGTTAAAGAGCTTGTCGCCGAAACTCCGCCTGCAGAGCTGAGGTTGTTGCTGATTTGATAATTCGACAATCCAAAAAGGACTTCGACTTTTCCGTAAGTGGGAGTTGTTTCTGGAAGCCACTCTCTTGCCTTTTCTCCGAAGGCGACTGGGGTGTCTTTACGTTGGCTTAAATCACTAAGGACTTTACCCTCATTGGTGATGGGCACATCAGGATATCGAACAAAATTTTCGACGATAAATTTTTGACCTGGAACTAAGCTTCCCTCGTCTCGTTCGGTGACAACGGTGCCGAAACTTAAATTTTCTTCAACTTTTTTTACTTTAATTTTTCCTAAGATTTCTTTTTCAGTATTGATGAGAAAATGAAACTTAGGATGTCTGCCCACCTTTAAAATCTGTATTGCTGTTAAATCTTGATCTTCTTTTAGGCCTTGGTTGCTGCCAAGATCAATTGTGACCAAAAGGCCACGGCGACTTAGCACGGTTCCATCATAAGGAAGTTTTCGCTTTAAGCTTTCGTAATTGATCGCAACTTGATTTTTTAACTCTGCAGTTTCAAATCCGGTGTAGTCCGACAAAATTTGCTGCGCGAGGAGCAGACCCTCTTTTCCAGAGAACAGATTCATTCGCAAAGTAAGACCTTTGGGGCCTTTGGAAATCCGTGTTGAAATCAAAGCATCTGCTTTTGTTTTTTTAAGAATATTTTTAACGGATTCGGGTTTGTCTTCAAGTTCTTCTGGAGTTGCCTTTACATCTGCCGGAAAATCGATTTGCTTCCATTGTTTGTCTTGCGCAACCAGTGCTTTTAAATGTTCCGAAAGTGGTTTTGCGTAAATTCCTGAAATATTATCTACGATGGGTGCAACAGTGATAGATTTAATCGTGAGATCTTTATCTACGCTGCTTGTAAATAATGTCTTCTGGGCAAAGGTCGGTATGGTTAACAGTGTCAGGAATACAAGCATCAATCTGTTTATAGATCTGTTCATAGATAAAAGTATGAAATGAGAATGAAACTGGGTCAATGGACCTTCAGAAATTCAGACCTCGGGCCGAAACAGAAGCATGCCTCGGGTCGTATTTTTTTGCATTTCACTTTTTTTATGGTCAGCGCCGGTTCAGGTCTGGGCGCAAATCGACAGTGACTTGATCAAAGGCACCAAAGAAGCTCCTCAAGATGACGGGCTTGCAACAGGCAGATATGAGATTCGCAAAGCTCCACCTCTTGAAACTACCGATCGGCCTCCCACTAAAAAAACAATTAAAAAGAAATCCAGCCGCAAAGTTTCAAGCGAAGAGCCTGTGCTGATGGCGAACGAGCCTGCTCACGTTGCATCACCGAATGGCGTCCAAGATTCTAAGGGAGATTCAAAAACACTGAGTTCTGAAGATCAAGTTAAAGCTCCTACGATGAGTGAGCAAGTTTCAGGACTGATCGCTGGAGGCAATATGGCTGCGCTTCAGGCTTACCGTGAGCAGGTGCATCCTGATGATATTCGGCTCAATCGCCTAGAGATCAATGTCGTTCCGGGCTTTCTCTATCACGAGTCGAAGTCGAGTTACTCTTATCGAAACTATTTTTCGTTTTCGCCTTATGTAGCATTAGGCGCAAGAATATGGCTGACGCCGTTTATTGGAATCAGCGGCAAGTATGGAACATCCATGGGAGCAGATATTTTAGAGTCTAGTGGATCAACGACTCGAATTGCAGTCACTCATGAGGCTTCCGAGGTAGGGCTTAACTTTCGTAATTTTTTTGGATTGTCTCGTAGGTCTAACTCTTTAGACCTTGGTGTGTACTATTCTGAAGTGAAGTTTTCAGTTCCGGGAGACAATTTAAAAAGAATAAAAACAAAATCAACCGGTTTGGGTCTTAAATTTGAAGCGCGAATTCCGACGGCACCTAGCTATGCTTGGATTCTTGGCGGAAAAATTGAGCCACGGAACTCTCAGTCAGAGCTAGCATCAGGCCTTAACCTACAATCGGGGACTAGCCCACAGTCGAGTAAAGTCGGCATTAATTTGGGCGGCGAAATAAAAATGTCGCGGCAACATCAGCTTATTTTTGATCTTGGTGTTTCGGTCGAAAAAATCGAATTCACAGGATCTGCCTCTCAGGCTGATCCAGAAAGTTTACAAACTCCTACGGGAGTTTCAGTCACCAACACCCAAACTTTGTTATCTCTTGGCTATCGCTGGGGTCATTAACTCGTGACAGCGCCGCAACAGCAAAGCCAGTCCAGTCTAGTTTTCTAGTTCTCTATTCTCTCTTTGGCCTGTCGTTTTTATACTTAACAGTATGAGTTTTAATATCCTAATCGTTGATGATGCAGCCTTTATCCGTGAAGCCTTGATTCAAATTTGTCGAGAGGCAGGGCATTTGGTTATTGGTGAGGCTGCTGACGGAGTGGAAGCTGTAGCAAAAGCGCTAAGTTTAAAACCTGATCTTATTATTATGGATATGGTGATGCCTCACAAAAATGGAGTTGAGGCCACGATTGAAATTTTAGAAAAGCTACCCAGAATGAAAATTATTGCCTGCTCTACTGTGGATCAAGAATTCTTAAAGAAAAATGCACTTCAAGCAGGATGCTTGAGCTTTATCTCTAAGCCGTTCAAGAAAAAAGATATTATCGAAGCCCTTGGCTACATTCGACAGATGGCGCCAGCGGTTTAACTAAGTTTTCAAATAGATCATGGAGGATCTTCGATGCCCGAATTAATGTTTGTTTTAAAATCTTTTGTGCTAGCAATTGTGATCACTCTTTTTATGCAAGTAAAAGTAGGCACAGCAACGATCGAGGCTCAATCAGAAGATTGGCTGAGGACTTCGTCTGTATCGCTTTATTTGCAGAGTGTTTCGGGTGGAGCTGTGCTTGCGATTAAAAATGCCACAAAGACCGCCTCTGACTTTGTCGCTAAAAAATTTGGGCATGCTGGTGGCCAAGTTGAAGCTCAACACGCATCAAGACTCAACTTTGAATTCAAACGAAGCAAAAACAGCACCACTGCTGAGCAGGGTGCTGATGCGGATTCAGGGAAATAGTTTTTCAGTTACTAGTGTTGTTTTGAGTCTGTACCTGCTCGGACTTCAACAGATTTTACGATTGAAGCTTGAGCAACTACTGGATTTGTTGAATCAAAAATTTTTGAAGCACTGCCTTTGGCAAAGGGGCATCCCCCATCTGATTTAACGATTACTTCTTTTTTTGGCTCTATTGATGACTCTGTTGCTGCCAGCGCTCCTTGGGTGGCTGCCAAAGTGATCAGTGCCATTACAATCTTAGAAATCTTCATAAGCGCTCCTATTCATCGGCCTCTTGTTTAAGCCGTGGGTAATGAGTATCGTACAAGTAATAGCTAATGCGAGTCGTGTGCCAGCTAAAGGCTCGACAGTGCCTTATAAAATCAAGTGCTTTCAAGTGTTTAGGTATTCTGTTTTAGCACTGAGTGACTGAAGATTTGACACCTGTCGCGCCGAAATTGGTTTTCTCAGTTTGAGACTCCATATAATCCTTCAGCGAATGAGGCTATGTCATGGAGATCAAGCCTGGAGGGACTTCACCGGCTGCAATAGCCTGGCTTAGCTTGTAATGGTCGGCGTGGCCTACAAGCTTTGCGGCGGAGGCTGCATCCAAAGGTTCTGGATTTTTTAAAACGCGTTTTTTCCATGCGAGAATTTTACTGTGAGTGTCTTTGATTTTTTCTGAACTGAGTGCTCCGTCTTTGACCGCCTTTTCGAGTGCGATCATGGCGCGTGGTGGAGCTTCGGGTTCATTGCAATACAATAAGATATCGCAGCCAGCTTGCAAAGCGCGGACCGGAATCAGATCTGCATCGAAGTGTGAGGCCATAGCTTTCATTCCGAGATCATCAGTTATAACTAGGCCTCGGTAGCGAAGTTCTTCGCGTAGAATTTTCTTCAGAAATATTTCTGACAAGGTGGCTGGCCAATCGGGATCTATGTTTGGAAAGCGAATATGAGCCGACATCAAAAGATCTAATCGGGCACGAATTGATTTTTTAAAAGGAACAAGTTCAATTTTGTGCAAATGATCTAGGTCAGCGTCTTCGACAGGCAGATCTAAATGTGAATCTACCTTGGTGTTTCCATGACCTGGAAAATGTTTAATGCACGGAACAATTTCGGCCTTCATGTAACCACGAATCAAGGCCGTTGCATGTTTTGCTACAAGCTCAGGGTCTGAGCTAAGGGCGCGATCACCAATCACGGGGTTTGTGGGATTACTAAAAACATCCACACACGGAGCATAGTCGAGATTAATTCCTACGGCTTTGAGTTCTCTTCCCATAGCGAAAGCAAAACTAAATGAGGCGGTGGGTGAGTCTAAGTCGCCAAGCTTTTTTAGTGGAGGCCACTGTGTGAACGGTGGCTTGAGTCGGGCGACTCTTCCGCCCTCCATATCTATTCCGATAAATAGGGGGGCCTTGTCTTTCATTCGATGTCTGAGGTTTTGAATTTCTGCGCAAAGATTACGAATTTGCTCTGGAGATTCACAATTGCGACCAAATAGAGTCACGCCACCGATATTGTTTTCAACGATAAACTTTTTCTCGTCATCGGTGAGCGATTTTCCAGAAAGGCCAATAAAAATTTGTTGGCCTAGCAAGTGCTTCACTTGTGTTCCTCGGCTTTTGGCTCTGACACAGGTTGTGCTTTGAGTTGCAGGCCTTGCCCAGC
>CANCBY010000177.1 GCA_947374445.1 Pseudobdellovibrionaceae bacterium | reverse complement strand
AGCTTGGTTGGAAAAAAAGAAGATCAAAGACAGTTTTCGTTTTTTGATGAAACTTACAAACTTGATGAGCAGCCGCAGCTCTTTGCTGCAATGACTGATCTTGAAAGAGCCATCATTGACTACAGGCTTTCTGGTTACAGCCTCAACGGCAGCTTGATGAGACAATTAAAAATGGAAATCCCATCTCTGCCCTCGATCACATCGACTATGATCAAACGCTTAAAAAAAAATGCACTTGTTCACTGCACAGGCATTTTACTTGTAGACCAGCGCCCCCCTCCTGCAAAGGGCGTGGGATTTATCACGCTTGAAGATGACCATGGAACCATCGACCTGGTTCTTAAACCCGAAGTCTACGATAAGTTTAAGCCGGTGTTTAGATCTTCTCGATTTCTTATTGTTACTGGCAAAATCCAACGCATTGATGACCATGTCACAGTGCTGGCTGAAACGATTGAATCTTTCGCGCCGGTGGATGTTGTTCGAAACCATCAGCCCACGCCAAGAATGCTCAACAGACTCAACTGGAATCCCGCATTCAACCAAACTGAAATTCAATAAAAGTTCAATAAATTGCATGACTAATTCTTTCGGATAAGACATCCTTGCAGCATGAAAAAAATGTACTCGCTCTTTTTTATTGTAGTTATTTTTTCAAGCAGCGAAAGAACTCAGAGCATGATGCTCAATTACACTCACAAATCAGCGCTTGATGGAAATTATTTCTAGTCAGTAGCATAATAAACAAGAGGTATTTATGAACGGCGACTCTCCCGCCTTTAAAGTTTTATTTGAATCTTCGCCAGGCCTCTATTTGGTCTCGAATCTCGATTTGTAACTGTAAATTCAATACAATAAAAAGCTTACTGCTTGCCGCCGACAGGTGCCACGCTGTTTGTTCCACCGACTGTTGAATCCGTCGGTTTAGCAGATTGCAAAGCTTTGTTGAATGCTTCGCGATCAGACTTAGGAGCATTACAAAAAGCTTGGCGAAATTTTAATTCGCCCCATCCGACTTCACCTTCTGTAGGATTACTTGTGCTCATAACTTTACTTGGCAACGGAATGACCTGATTATTTTTTGCAGGTAAGAAAAGCTCTAGCTGTCCTTTATTGCATCGAATTTCTGCTCCAGTTCCATATCGAGCACCCGCCTTCCAAAGTGTTTCAACAGCGAGTAGAAACAAAGCCACGCCCCCTACAGCCACGCCCGCAGCAGCGACAGCGCTAGACTCCGCAATTGCGCCAACTACATATAAAGCAGCTTGCCATGTAACTGCATATAGCGCCAGCGGCGCAGCTACTTGAAGACCTAACTCTCCGACAGAAAGTGCATGAGCTTCAGAAATAAAAATTTTTGAAAGACTACTTACCTTGTTATCTCCTTGGAGATAACGCATCAATCTAGTCATATTTTCACTTTGGCTTTTGCTGGAGTCGAAGCGCCACTTTGAATTTCCGTCATAAATCTCGCCAGCTGCAAAGCGAGAAAAATCAAATTTCTTTTTTGAGCCAGGGGCCTTAACCCAACTGCCATTGACCTCATAAGTTGGCATCACCGACTCTTCAGTAAGTCCCGTCGCTAAAACTTGCTTTTTAATATCTGCATAGTCTTCTTTAGTAGACGTCATCTCAATTACACGAAGAACACTACCAACAGTTTGGAATTGCGCAAAAATACTTTTAATTTCAGATTCACCAAATTTAATTTTAGCGAGATATGACTGAGTTGTTTTTTCTGTCGATGGCGATTGAGTTGCCGTTGCCGTTTCAAAAAAGAAAACTACAACTAAAAATGGTATAAACATCTGCTTGAACTTCAACGCTCTCATATTATCTCCTACGAAAAATCTTATAATACAAACACCTGAACTAAAATGATTTTTCTAAGCCTACATTAGATACCAAGAAAATGCACCAGTCCTTAAGGCCAGTGAGCAGCCTAGTCAACAAAACCGTCAGCTCGCGTATAAAAAATCACTGCCTGCCATTCACGGGAGTCATGCTGTTGGTTGGAGTTGCTGTTGAAGGCTTTAAGGATTGCAAAATTTTATTGAACATTTCGCGATCAGCTTTGGGAGAACTGCAAAGAGCTTGGCGAACTTTTAGCTCAGCGAACCCTACTTGACCTTGAGTGGGATTGCTCAAACTCATCACTGAACTAGGCACCGGGATGATTTGATTATTTTTCGCAGGCAAAAATAAATCTAACTGACCCTCTTTGCAGCGAATTTCTGCACCTGTGCTGTATCGCTCCCCAGCCTTCCAAAGCGTCTCAACAAGTAGGCTAAGCACAATCGCATTTCCCGCAGCAGCAATACCGGCATCCAGCGCAACCGCGCCAACGACGTCCTCAGCAGCAGCAACAACAGCACCAGCATCAAGCGCAGCGCCAGCCGTATCTTTAGCCAAACTCAGAAAAAATAGAATTCGTGGACCTAGATTTGCAAATAATCCCAATGGCAAAAGCTCTTGAAGCCCAACCGTTTCAACTGTGACGGCGTGAGCCTCTTGCAGAATCATTCTTGAAAAGACACTCTTGTTGCTTCCGCCTTTAAAAAGGCGAATAAAACTCGTTATATTTTCACTTTGGGTTTTGCTCGAATCCTGATGCCACTTTAAACTTCCATCGTAAATTTCGCCAGAAGCCCAGCCAGACAAATCAAATTTCTTTTTTAAACCCGAAAACTTTACCCAGCTTTCATTCACTTCATATGTCGGCATAGGCGAATTCTCATTGAGACCGGCAGCAAGCACTTGCTTTGTGATATCTTGATAGTCTTCTTTGGTTGCCGTGATTTCAATCAAATGAAGAATACTGCCAACGGTTTTAAATTGCCCCAAAATACTTTTAATTTCTGGTTCCTTCAGTTTAATTTTTGCGATATCTGCATGAGTAATTTTTGCTTCTGTTTGAGTCGCCATGGCTATTTGAAGAAAACAAAACCAAGTCAAAAATGTGACAAAAAGAACCTGATTAAATTTAACTATTTTCATGCTTTCTCCTAACGAAGCGCTAAACTGTACCGACACCTCAATTGAGTCATTTAGTTAAGTGTATAGTCACGGCCTTCTAAATACACTCGGCCCAAAGGCCAGCGTCAGGCTGGTGAGCCATCAATATGTGTTAAGATTATACAAGCTTGCCCCCCCCAAAAATAAGATTTATAAATAGCCTCTTATCCATTCCAAGAGAAAGTGATGAAACGCTATGAATCAAGCCTGGATCAATGCTATTGTTGGAGGAAGTATCATTGCGACTTCAGCGTCGCTCATGCTCTTGTATAATGGACGCGTTGTTGGCATTAGTGGAATTCTCAATGGGGCCTTTTCTGCCGTCAGAAAAAAAAACACTTGGCGTTTATATTTTATTGCAGGGCTTTTTAGCGGAGGGCTTCTGCTAAATTTTTTGAGTCCCGAAGTTTTTACGGACTCGCTGCCTGCGAGCATTTTTGCAGATTATTGTCTTATCGTTTTTTCAGGACTCTTGGTCGGCTTTGGTACCGTTCTTGGAAGTGGATGCACGAGCGGCCATGGAATTTGTGGCATCAGCCGAATGTCAACACGCTCTATACTTGCAACAGCTATTTTTGTCGCTGCAGGAATTGCAACAGTTTCCTGCTTAAGGTTTTTTGGAGTGGTTCGATGAAAAGCAAAAACATTGCCATTATTTCATTTATTTCTGGAGTTCTTTTTGCTCTTGGCCTTGGAATCGCCGGTATGACTCAGCCTCAAAAAATTATTGCCTTTCTCGATGTGTTTGGCGCATGGGACCCCTCACTGGTTTTTGTAATGCTCAGCGGAATTGGAATTCACTTTATCGCTTACAGATTGATTCGAAAAAGACAGTCCCCGATTTTTTCGACAGAGTGGCACGTGCCAACTAAAACTGAAATTACTCCAGCCCTTATCGTTGGAGCTATAATCTTTGGCATCGGCTGGGGCCTCGGTGGTTTTTGCCCGGGACCTGCGGTGGTTGCACTTGCCAGCTTCAAAGCTAAGCCTTTTGTTTTTGTTTTCAGCATGCTACTGGGAATGTTTCTTTTTCATCTTGTCGATAGCAAACTAAAAATACGGAAATGAACTTATGCCAAATTCTAAAAAAACTTCTTCGAATCACTTATTAAAAGAGCTTATCAACTTCGTATTCATAGTTTTAGGAATTCTCTCTGCGAGCATGGGCCTCAAGGGCTTTCTATTTTCTAGTAACTTTATCGATGGCGGAGTTACTGGCGTCTCGATGCTACTGACTCGCACAACGGCTCTTCCGCTTTATGTTTGCCTGCCACTGGTCAACCTCCCTTTCATTATATTGGCCTACAGAAGTTTGGGGATTCGTTTTGCTATTCGTAGCGCACTCGCGATTGGCTGCCTGGCTTTGTCTTTGGCTTTTTTGCCTTTTCCGGATGTGACTTCCGATCTGGTTCTTACTGCCGTCTTTGGCGGATTTTTCATTGGTGCCGGAATTGGTCTCGCCATTCGAGGCGGTGCAGTCTTAGATGGAACTGAGGTTGCGGCACTTCTTATCAGTAAGCGCAGTCATTTGCTGAAGGTCGGCGACGTCATCTTGATTTTTAATATATTAATATTTATCATCGCGATCTCAATCTTAGGAGTTGAGCCGGCACTATATTCTATTTTAACTTACTTAACAGCTGGCAAAACTTTGGATTTTATTGTGCATGGCTTTGAAGAGTTTACGGCAATCACAATCGTCTCAAGAAAAAATGAAACCATTCGTCAAGAGATCACAGGATCTCTTGGCCGAGGGGTCACAGTGCTCAAGGGCTATGGTGGTATTGCCCAGCAAGAACAAGAAATTCTTTACTGTGTTGTCACCCGCCTTGAAATCGGAAAGATCAAAGATATCATTCAAGAAATAGATGAAGGTGCTTTTGTCACTATCCACTCTCTCGCCTCGACTATGGGGGGCACCGTTAAAAGACATGCACATGGATAAGTTTTAACCGCCGCCGAGCTCAATCTCAACTCTAGCTCCACCCGGCTGATCGCCGATACCAGTGCGATTCGAAGCCTTTAGACTCGCCTTTATCGAGTTGCAAATCGTCTTCATGACGACAGATCCAAGCCCGACAGAAATTCGATTGTTGCGATCTTTTTCAAGCTTGCGGCTCACTCGCCGCTCGCCGAAATGGGTTAATATCTCTGGCGAAAATCCTGGACCGTCGTCTTCTATTGTTACTAAAAATTGACTCTGAGGATTTTGGCTCGCCACTACGTTCACGGATACTCGCACCTCTGATTTTGCAAATGAAGCCGCATTTTCTAGCGCATTTCTAAAAAGCCGGCGCAAAATATTTTCATCCAC
>CANCBY010000176.1 GCA_947374445.1 Pseudobdellovibrionaceae bacterium | reverse complement strand
ATCGAAAATTGGTCGGGGAGACAGGATTCGAACCTGCGACCCTCTGGTCCCAAACCAGATGCGCTACCAGACTGCGCTACTCCCCGAACAAGGACTGCGAAAATAGGGTTGCTTTGCTCAGAAGTCAAACTTGCTCAGCATAACGCATTACGATAGTGTATTTGTGGGGGATTTATAATTTGAAGGAATCAACACGTTCTCTTTTGGTTTTTGCGGTTTTGGCTGGTGGAGTGTTGTTCTTCTTTTTGGCGCAACGGCCCCACTCGGTATGTGATTCTCAGATAGAGTTATTTTTGGAAGCCCAAAAAGGCGGCATTTACCCGCAGCAGATTAAGAATCAAAAACGTCCCGCTCTTTACGGGAGATACCTTGAGTCTTGTAGGGCTGGTAACAGCCCAGGGGCTTGCTATGAGCTCTTCGGTTTATTGCGAAGGGTTGTGCGGGATTTAGATGCAGCACCCATACAATGCCTTCCGGAGATGGCCAAGGTTGAATCTTTAGGATCCACCCTCTCAGAGAGCATTGAGCTGATGGCGCTTTTAGCCTGGGGCTCTCAGCCACCTGAGGCGGGCCTGCAGAAGCTCGGTTGGTTAGAGACTTCGGACTTGGCGCTTTTTTGTTCTTTGAAGCGAAAGTCGATTCAAATTTTTGGTGAGGCAGCTTTTGATACGCTTCGCTTGAGTTCGCAAGCGAAGCTTCCGGGTGAGGCTGTGGTGATTCGAGATGGCCTCTGCGTGAATTGTGAAACGAGAAAGCGTGCTGATGAGACCCTCTCCCCAGAGGAGATTTGGGTCCGCAGTCTTTTTTCTGTTCGGTGTGATCAATACTGATCAAGATAGACTGGCTGACCAGCTAAGAGTTTAGTTAAATTTTGTAGAGCTGGATGGATTGCCACTGTAACTTTTGTGAGTCGTCACAGGTTCTGCCAAAAAACTGAAAATTCGAGTCACTTTGATTTAAGATCAAAAACTGGTTGCTATTTGAGGGGCTGACCTCCCACTCCTCTGGGTTGAGGCCAAATTGCTTGAGTTGGTATTTTAGCGCTTCTGTGTTTTTTGGTGTTTCAGATTTTAGTAAACTGTAAGACATGGTCCCCGCCTTTTGTTGGTGTTGAGATCAACTGCTTGAGCAAGTCCGAGGCCATATGAAGTCCGGACGAGATCTCACCTATTGGATATTGAGGAGAAAACTAATTCCTACAGTCTTTTTTTGTGGACTGGAGTCCAAGAAGTTGGACAAACTGAAGGGCATGAATCGAAATCGAGTCTATATTGTTTTTCATCTTTTGATTGTTCTGGGTGTGATCGCTTCGTTTCGGTTTATTGAAGAAAAGCAAAGGGCATCAATCGTAGCGACGAGCCTCTTCTTGATTGGGGCTTTGAACGTGCTGTCTTGGGAGCTGAGGCACGGGCAGTGGAAAAAAAGTCTGTCATTTTATGCAACGCTGGCTTTTTTAATTCTGTTTATTTTACCAATCATTTATTTGAGAGCGGCCTCATGGAATGGGGTCTTTGAGCTTGAATCTATTTTGGGTATTACGGGAGCCCAGTTTCACCAAGCTTCTAATAAGGCATTTATGGTGATGATAGGTGCGTATTTTATTCAATCTATTTTGGATAAAAAAAAGCCCTCTAAGTAGAGAGCTTTTTAAAAAATCTATTAATTTTAGATGAAGTTCAGTAATTAAACTTCAAATGGAACTGGGCTGATTGATTCGCTTCTGTTGAAAGAATCGTAAGCACTAGTACCAGAAGGCATAAGAGCTAGGTTGCGAGCTTTTTTAACTGCCGCAGCGACTTTCTTTTGCTGAGCAATGCTGAGCTTAGAGATACGAGCTGGAGTTACTTTTCCGCCATCACCGATGAACCGAACAAGGCTGACTGGGTCTTTGTAATCAAAAACGTGATCGCCACTGTATTCTTGTCTATATTTGCTTCTTGCCGCTTTTTTCATAAATCACCCTTAAATTGCGTTGTCGGAGCCTGTTTTTTTTAACGAAGACAGGATATACGATAAAAAGCGTTTGCCAACAAGCCCGAATTTTCATATACCCAACTTTCTTTTCCGCCAGATTTTGCGTGAAAGTGTAAATTTTGGTTATTTTAAAGTGATATCACGTTTGGATATCGAGGGAGCCTGAACAATGAGCCGCTGTGAACTGACTGCTAAAAGTCCTGTAGTAAAGAACTTGGTAAGCCACTCTAACATTAAAACTAAGACTACGGCTCAGCCAAATATCCAAAGAAAACGTGTATTTAGCAAGGTTTTGAACTCAATGGTTCGACTCAATCTTGCTACTAGCACGATCCGCGATATGGAGCACATGGGTGGATTTGATATGTTTATTTTGAACCAGGACGATAAAACTCTTTCAAAAAGAGCATTAGAAGTCCGAAATCGTATTCGCCGTAAAATGAATACAGCAAAGAAAGCCTAAGGAGTAGACCGTGGAAGTTAAAGCTAGAAAACTAAAAATTAAAAAAGGTGCCACAGTCGAAGTTATCGCTGGAGCTGATAAAGGCAAAAAAGGCGCTGTTTTGGCTGTTGATGCAAAGAAGCTAAAGATCAAAGTTCAAGGCGTTCGCATTGCCACTCACTTTGATAAAAAAGACGGTTTGAAAAAACTAGAAGCCTTCATTGATTATTCAAATGTAAAATTGGTAGATGCTCCTGTTGCGAAAGCGGCTGGAAAAAAATCTGCTGCTAAGAAAAAGACTTCAGCTAAAACAGCTTAGTTTTTAAAGGGCAAAAAGAATATCGACTTAGGTCGTGAGCTTTTGAATGCCGCTGCAAAATAGAGCTAATTTAAAAGTTAATAGAATCTAAATTTGAAATAAAAAAGGGACCAGGGGTCCCTTTTTTATTTTGGATGCAAAGCTAGTCTTTAGTTTTTTGATTCTCATTCCGAAACAATAAGCGGATGAAGCGATTTTTCGGGGAGACTCAAGATGACTAAAGCGACGTTAATTTTAAGTTTGTCGTTATTTTCAATGCAAATTTTTGCAGAAGAGGCAGTTGAAAAGACAAAAAAAATTGAGGCTTCTCCGTCTGAAACCGTTTCTCAGACTACAAAGCCCAACTATATGATGTGCAAAAATAACAACATCGTGAGAACCATCCGAATCGAGAAAAAAGGTCGATCTTGTAAAACGACTTATACTAAAGAGGGTGTGGACTCTATTGTTGGAAAATCGGGGAGCATGGCGCTCTGCCAAGATGTTTTCGACAAAATCAAAGACAACTTAGAAAAGGCGTCTTGGAAGTGTAAAGATATAACTCAAGCTCGAGTTTCGACCTCTATAGAAGAGCCCTAATGTCAGCCTCCGATTCTTTAAAAATTGCAATCTGTCAGATGACCTCTGTTGATGATGCGAATGTCAATTTGCAGCAGATGGAGACCTTGCTTTTTCAAGTTCAGCAGGGCGGCGGAGCTCAGGTCGCATTTTTTCCTGAAAACTGTCTCTATATGCGAATCAAAGAAGGAGAGAAAATCTCTGGGTTTCATTCTCGGGATGAAGCTATTCTTCGCGTCGAGGCTTTGGCAAAAAAATATAAAATCGATTTGCACCTGGGCTCGATTCCTCTTCATTTGGATTCAAAGCTTTATAATTGTTCGCTGTTTGTAACGGCCGATGGTGTCTCGCGGCCGACTTATCGAAAAACTCATTTGTTTGATATCGAGTTGGAAGGGCAGCTGCCGATTCGCGAATCTGATGTGTTTACGCACGGTGAGGGGCCAAAGCCTTTGCAGATTCATGATTGGAATTTTGGCCAGACTATTTGCTATGACTTGAGGTTTGCCGAGCTTTTTCATAAGTATGCTCTTCAGCATGTTGATGTGATTCTTGTGCCGGCGGCATTTTTGGTGACGACGGGTCAAGCGCATTGGGAAGTATTATTACGGGCCAGGGCGATTGAGAGTCAGGCCTATGTTGTAGCTGCGGCGCAAGCTGGGGCTCATCAAGGCATTCGTGGTGGAGTTCGTGAGACTTATGGCCGAAGTCTACTCATTGATCCTTGGGGAAAGTCTTTATGGGAGGGCAGCCCCGCTGGACCCGAAGTGAAGGTTTTAGAGCTCTCAAGAAAGAGAATTGAGCAAGTCCGCCGTCAAATTCCTATGAAAAACCATCGAAGGGTTTGATTTTCTCTGTCTTTTCTATTTGAATGTCGCCTATGGCTGACAGAACTTTTATCCACTTTAAAAATCTGAAGTTTTCATTTTTTTCTATTGGCCTTATGGCGTTTTTGGGCGGGGCTTTGCTTCTTCCAGCTTTTGGCAAAGCGCAGGCTCCTGCTGAAAATCAAAGCCCATTGATGACGGCTGAGGAACTTAAGTTTTTAGATAAAGCTCGAAAGCGGTCCTATCCGGGGGGCCGAGATGAAGAGAGCCTCAAGGTTCAAGCGCAGCTGCCTGTTCCTACTCGGAAAATGGCTCCCGCGACGGAGGCTCCAGTTGAGTCTGGTGCCGTGACTCCGTCTGGCAGCGATGATTGAGTTAAAAAATTTAATAATTTTAAAGGTCAAAAAATAGGTTAGCAAACGGATCATCAAATTGATCAACAAACAGCTCAGCAAATACTTAGAATTTTGAATCAGAGATGTAACGAGGAGTTAAAATGCGGACAGATCTTCCTGAAGGCGTGAGTCGTGAACAAATGGACGTGGATGTGCTAATCGTGGGCGGAGGCTCTGCTGGTTTGTCAGCGGCACTTCACCTGGCTCAATCTATTGAAAAGCACAATTCGGATGTCGCATCAGGAGCTAAATCTGGCCAAGCTATTCCAGAGCAGATGATTGTTGTCCTAGAAAAAGCTTCTGAAATTGGCGCTCATAGTTTGTCGGGTGCGGTTTTAAAGCCGACGGCTCTTCAGGAGTTGATACCTAATTTTCGTGAGATGGGTTGTCCGATTGAGTCCGAAGTCACTTATGATGAAGTTCGCTTTTTGGGAGATGATTTTTCATTTAAGTTGCCACTAACTCCTCCGCCTTTTCAAAATCATGGCAATTATTTGATCTCTTTGTCTAAATTTAATCGCTGGCTAGCGACTCAATGTGAAGCCAAGGGTATTAATATTTTCCCGGGGTTTGCTGCTGTCGAAGCACTCTATGAGGGCGATAAAATTGTGGGTGTGCGAACCGGCGATAAGGGCCGAGATAAAAACGGAAGTCCTAAGCCTAATTTTGAACCAGGGCTGATTTTAAAATCAAAGCTTGTGATATTCGCCGAGGGAACACGTGGTTCTTTGTTTAAGCAAGTAAGTAAAAAACTAGATCTTCGAAAAGGCAAAAATGCTGAAGTTTTCGAGGAAGGTGTTAAGGAAGTCGTGCAAATGCC
>CANCBY010000175.1 GCA_947374445.1 Pseudobdellovibrionaceae bacterium | reverse complement strand
ATTGAATTAAAAATTTTGAAAACCCTAAAGCATTTAAATGGCTAATGGAGAGATATCTTTCGCAAAAAAAATCGTATAATTAAGTTTAACGAAAAATTTCGCTTCAAAACTTTGCTTTGTTGATTGAAAAAAACTTTCAGAGCCGACTTCGAGCTGGATTATTGTCCAGGAGACTCAGCCTTTCTGATTTTGATGCTCCAGGAAGTTTATTTATATTCATATAAACACGCTGGAATGAATGAAAGACCCTTACGATAGGATCTCCCTTGCGATTTTAGTTGTGGTTTTTGAGGTAGACAATAATGCCTTTGAAATCATTTCGTCTTTTAGAAATTTCGCCTACCTTCGTCCAGAAACTTAAAATGGGCTTTTAGGGTCCGGCGTCCTTACTTAAGATGAAGCATGAAGCAGCATTAGTTGTGATCTAAAGTGATAAACTTATGGTATTCACAATCGCCAGATGAATTTGGCAAAGCGACGAACTGAAGAGTTGCTGTAAATGGTGCTCCGTCAATATCACCGGAGATATTAATATTGTATTCAGTCTCTTCTGAAGTACAAAGTTTTCCTGAATAACCCTCTATGTAAATTACCGAAGTCCCATTATATTTTTGTACTAGCTCTTGTTTTTCCATCTGGCTCATCGGATTTGTTGATTTTAAAAAAAGATGACTGATAACACCCTGGTTAAGTTGACCAACGCCATACCCTACTGAGCTCAAAAATGACGGTCCTGATATGCCAGTAATTTTTAACGAACCATTGCTTGGTAAAATGCCAAACAGGGCTGCTGTATCTCCATGCCCAAATTCTCGAATGACTCCAAATCCTTGCAGGCTAGCTGCGTTTACAGATGAAGCGAGCAAGAGAAAAAATACTGACGATAAAATTGATTTCATTTTGTGAGTCTCCTGATCCCTCATTTCTACCAATGCAGAAAACTCATATCAACTTTAAATTCCTGAGCTAACGCCAGCCTGAACAATAAATAATCAATCTTGCGGCCATTTCGAACCTATTGGTTTTTGAGTTTTGGTTCTGTTGGTGCATGCGCTGTTTGCGTTACTGCCGTAAAAAAATAGTACATATCGTCTGTGCCAAAATTACTTGAGAATGGCCTCTCCAGCAATCACAAACACAGAGGTCAAAAACCAAAAATTAAACGCTGGATAGGATTCCTACACCTTCCTATCCAGCACTAAAGTCAGCGACAACACCGACCGGTCGACGCTGAGCTCGAAGCCCGCAAATGAACTCTCGAATTGAAAATATATCGCCAAAAAAGGCTGCAATCACTGGATGAAATTTTTTAAGCCCCAGGCACTCTCGGTTGAATAACTCAACGGCATCAGTGGGGTTTCTGTGTCCCTTCGAGATAAAGAAGGCTGTCACTCTGAATTTAAATGGAAACGAATCTAAAGCCCCAGTATCTATTAAATCTCTTAAGACCGACTGCTTCAAATCAGCAGGCCTTGAGATCATTTTCTGACTGATCGGGTTTCCGAAATAAAGGTGGTTGGGATGAAGTGCCGGCTGCTTGGGAACCAATCATTGATGTGACGACATTTGAGCGTGTGCAGGAAACTTTGAAGGCAAACTGCTCCAGAAGAAAGACGCACAATAACAAGTTCCCGTTCACTCTGACTGGCATCATTCATTGCAAGGAGTGCGGTGAGAGAATGTCTGGGGCATCAGCAACCGGTGGCACTGGCAAACGAGTGGGATACTACGAGCACTTAGCAACGCGTAAGAATGAAGCAAGCCTTGAGTATAAACTTTTAAATCATAAGCCCAGAAGAATTCCGGCGCTAAAAATTGAGCCGGCGGTCTGGGAGGAAGTGAAAAGGTTTATCCTGGATGAGAACTTTGCCAAGGATCTTTTGGCGAGGGCTCGGCAGGTGCAAGGCCTGTCGGAGAAGGAATCAAGGTCAAAAGAGCTCGAGGTAAAACGAAATATTTTAGATCGGCAGATTGCTCTTTTGGCCGAAAGAATTTGCAAGCTGCCCGAGGCCATTGATCCAACGCCTTTGATCACTGAGCTTGGCGAACTTCAGCAGGCGCAAGTAAAAATCACGGAAGATCTTAAACAAATTGTTACTCAATCTGATCCTGAATCAAGGCCTGTGAGTTTTGAAAATCTAGAGTTATTCAGGCTGGGGCTTCGGGATCTTGTGATGAAGGGAGAACCTTTTGAATCTATCTGCAGTGAAGTGATGAGAACCTGATGAGAACCGCTTGATAAATGGTGGCCCCGGACAGAATCGAACTGTCACGTCCTTGCGGACACTGGATTTTGAGTCCAGCGCGTCTACCAATTCCACCACAGGGCCAATCAGGGCGATTCATTGAAGATCATTCAAGAAGGCCGAATTAAGCAGTTTTTTGGCATTCACTCAAGCATTTTTACGTTTTGGGGCCGCAATAAATTGGTGAAAACTCATCAGACCTCAAAACCGCGGATCATTTCTTTTTTTCAGGGTGTGTCTTCAAAGTTGTCACTTTTTTAGTCAAACGGTGTTGCCGTGCCACTGGGCGCAAAATAAAAAATCAAGTGTATTCAAAGTCTTACGAAGGACCTCGGATTTCGGACACGCTGGCACTCTCTATGCTTTGTGTTGGCTGGATTGTTAGAACTGGAGTGAGGGCTCTCTACTGAATAGGAGGAGGTCTTTGCTTAAACCACGAGGAGACCTCTATGAAATATATCAATGTCCTGGCTGTATTGGCTTTAATGCCTATCGCAGTTTTGGCCGCGAACAACTTTGATGACGAAGTGAATGCGGAGCTCGATCGAATGTACGATTCGACAGCAAAAACCGGTTCGGCTTCTAAGCCGGCGGCGGCGGTGCAAGTGAACGTGACCAATGCTTCGAGCCAAGGCCAGTCACAAGGTGCTGAGCAAGTTCAAACTGTGACCCAAGCCCAAAAGCAGCCAACCACAGTGATTGAGGCTTCGCCGCTGACAGAATCTCGCGCGGATCGCATTCGTAAAGCGCGTCAAGATGTTGAAGTTCAAACCGAGCAAAAGATTGTCGAAAAGCTTGAGCTATCTCGTATCGAAGACGAGCGTCGCAGATCAGAGATTTTGTTCGGCGACAGGTTCAATCAATTGAACAACACTCAGCAACCGGCAGCTCCTATCGTAGTAGCAACTCCGACTCCAGCTCCAGTAGTAGTAGCTCCTGTTGTGGTTGCGACTCCAACTCCAATGCCAGTTCAAGAAGTGGCTCCGGTTGTTGTTGCTCCTGTTGCAAAAGAAGATCGTCTATCTAAAGAAGACGTTCGCAATGAAGTGAGTGCGGCTCTTGAAGATTTCAATAAAGAGAAAAAGCCTCAAGATAAATGGACCATGGGAGCCTTGCTCGGTGTTGGTGACTATCCATCTGCTTCGAACGTAAAAGGTAACTATGCAGTAGGTTTTACTGCGGGCAAAAAATTTCAAGATCGCATTATTGTTGAAGGATCATTCCTTTACTCAACCTATTCAGTTGAGCAAGCTTACGGCGGTGGATACTACCAAGGTCAGTATTACCCACGAATCACTGCGATGGATCAGTACTCTGCGGGTATGACAGCGAAGTATCAATTGTGGCAAGCAGCACTTCGCCCAGTAGTGGGTGCGACAATGGCTTACACTTACCGTGCTTACACAGACACGCAGTTTGCGGTTAATAATTCAGATTCGAATTCGCAAGCTCTTGATGTGGGAGCTGTTGTTGGTGCGGACTTGGATGTATCTGAGACTTTCTCTTTGGGACTTGATATTCGTTATATGACCAATCTAACGAACAAGACTTCGAGCAACTTTCAGAACTCAATGTACCAAAATCAAAACGGAGCTTTTGTTAAGCAAACACCCATTGAGCAGATCAATTACGTCACTGTAGGATTGGTTGGACGCACAACGTTTTAATCTCTGAGAGAGATTTGAAATCGAGTTATCTAAAACCCAGCAGAAATGCTGGGTTTTTTATGTCGACAGACCAGATCTTGGCGTGGTGTGATTCTGCTATGCGCGGCGGGAATTTGAAATTCATTTTGAGTGCGACATTTTTCACGACAGTCACGATGGTCACGATAGTGATGAGCCCCACAGTTTTTGCTGAGACATCAAAGCCCTCGCTTCAAGAAAAGGCCTCTACTTATTCTACTTCTGGAGCCTCGACGTCGACACCAGCAGCACCACCCGCAAAAAACTACAATCAAGTTGTAACTTCAGCTGTAGGGCAAGTTGGCAACGAAGTCGTCACTTCGCGTGAGGTGCAAGTTTCGTATGCTCTCGATCAAGCCTTGTTGGCGCCAGGAACATTGAAAAAAAATGCTGATCGTAGCAACTGGATTATTGTTCCTGGCACAGAGGCTTTTCGTGCACATCTTTCGCAGGTGCTGCTGGAGTTATTGATCAAGCTTGAGGCCGAAAGTTTTTCGGTGGCACAAGTTTCTTCTGACGACATAAAGGCAGATATCGCGAATAGCAAAGAGTCGTTTAAAGATTGGGCTGAGTGGAAAAAGTGGGATGTCACGGAGCTTGAGCTCGAACGCTTAATTTTTCGACGAAAAATGGCAAAGAATTTTTTGAAGTTTAAAACCGAATCCTCTGGTGTTGTTGTCTCTGACGCTGAAGTAAAGGCCTATTACGAAAAAAATCGGGTCAAATTTGGATCTGCGCCGTTTGAGCAATTCAAAGAGGGAATTCGTGATGTGCTGTCACAACAGCAACTCGAAGAAAAACTAAAAGATTGGTTCGAAGTTCTTAAGCGAAAATACCGTGTGCGTTTTCTAAAATCTCCAGAAGCGTGAACCGATGTCGGAATTTGCGGGTTCATCGGGTTCAATACATTCTCTTTCCTCCGAGCACTTTGAAGCTGTCGTGCAAATGTCTGTTGAGGTTGCTTTTAGCAAGGCATGGACTCGTGAAAAATTAGAGCTTGAGTTTGCCGAGGCGCTGAGTTTGGGCTGCTTTATGCCTGAGCTTGCGGCCTTTATCTTTTATCGTGATTTGGGCGAGGTTTTAGAGGTTTCATGGCTTGCAACCCATGTGAACTGGCAGCGGCGGGGGCTGATGATGGGGCTCTTTCGCGCCCTAGCTGACGCGTCAAGCAGGGGTAAAAGCGGGCCTCGAGAGATCTGGCTTGAGGTGCACGAAAACAACCATGATGCGCGGAATCTCTACGAAAAAATCGGTTTTCAAGTCACATCTCGTCGGCCCCGGTACTATTCCGACGGGGGGGCTGCGCTCTTGATGTCCTGGAGACTAACCTAAGTCCTTGCACTCTTTGATGTTTTTTGTTATCACAATGGGCGTGAGTGGGCTGGAGACAGCCCACTTTTGTTTTTTTAGGCCATAAGGATTTAAAGCGCTTGAGTTCAACAGA
>CANCBY010000174.1 GCA_947374445.1 Pseudobdellovibrionaceae bacterium | reverse complement strand
ATGGTATCCATGAGCGAGATTTTTCCAAAATTAGATCAAGATCAATTTATTCCGAGCATGCTCAGCAACATCGATTTAAGTTATCAAGAAGCACTTTCGTGGGACTCCTCCGCTGCTCTTAAGAGACCACCCTCTTCTTTGCAAAAAGGCTTTTTTGCAAAAAATAACTTTTGGTCTGACTTCCAAAATATTCAAACGCCATTTTTAATCTTTGCCACCAAAAAAGACCCGATCGTACCTTTTGCTTTGAACTCAAAACAGTTGATTGAAGGTCCTTTGCAAATCAAAGGTTCAAACCCAGCTGTAATAACTCTCGAAGAAGGCACTCATTGCACCCTACCGACGGCTTATAATTGGCGGGGGTGGACTGAAGTGATGCAAAGTTATATTTTGAAAAACTCAAAGTTGAAATTGCAGACCAAAACCTTGGCGCTGCCTGAATCTTTTCGGGTTCAGGATGCACCTGATTTTGCTGTAGAAAAAGACGGGCTTTTTATTTTGAGTGGTTCATGGTGGAAACAAAGCAAGTTTGAAATTCCGCTTGAAGTCACACCTTGGGCGGGCTTGCAAAAGCCCTTCAGCTCTGAGACGCAATCCATGCTACGACGCTGGCTTCAACAAAATTTACGAGTTCGCCCGGCCCAAGAGAGTAAAAATTCCGAGATCTATTGGTCCAGCTACTAAGAGAGCTGCTGCTGAAAGAACGTCGAATTTTTTGCTAACTCTTCGACGTAGGGCCTGACGTCTTGGCGTAGATTTTCGGGCAACCGAGAAAAGGCTACAAAGTGATCTCGAGGTACAAAACGAAATGTAAAATTTAGTCTGCGCGTTTTAAAGTTCTCAATTTTAAAATCAAATTCTGTGCCCTTGCTTTCAACTCGTTGCACTCGATGAAAGAGATGTTTCTTCAGGCGATCTCCACCAAACACTTGCAGCGATGAATCTTCTAGCCATTGACTCATCACAGGTTTGCTGTCGGCGCCACGGCCTTCGCTTGTGACAAACTGAAAGAATGCTCGCTCACCAAACGAAATCGAGGCCACAGGTCCTGGCTCAAAATCTTTGTGCTCACCGACGCGGGCCACATCTTGCCATTTTCCATCTATCAGTTTGGAGCCATAGTAGTTGATAAGGCAGGTGTTGAGCTCCCATCCATGCGGAATATCACGAGCCGGAAAATGATTGCGGATCAGGTCTTCGATCTTTATCACCAGACGAGCCATCGTCGGAGGAAATGGCTCTGCATCAACGCAGCGATTGTAGATTCCTTTGGGCGGATGGTAATAATTCAAGCAAGCAAACTGCCAATTTCCGAGCCAGTAAACGGGGCGTAACAATTGGCGATTGTCCTGGCCTTCGGGGGGCGGGTTCGAGTCAGAAAATCGCATCTCCCAAATCGGACGAAGCGCCGCCAGCTCTTTCATGATCAGCTGTTTTTCATGAGGCTTCACATAGCCAGGCTCATAGATCATAGCCTGAAAGCGGGGAGGGAATTTTGACATGGGACGATTTATATGGTCTTCTTTGGAAATGTCAAAAACCTTCGAAATTTCAGAGTCAAAAGCCGGTCCTGCCGAGAAAAAACTGCTCACTGAAAAGTTGCAGCTATTTAAAGGCAAAAAAGTTTTGATCGTTGGCGATGTTGGCCTTGACGAGTATCTCATGGGTGAAGTCCGTCGTATCAGCCCCGAAGCCCCAGTTCCAATTCTTGAGGTCGAAAAAGAGGACTCTCGCCTGGGCTTGGCTGCCAATGTGGCCCAGAATGTTCAGAGCTTAGGGGGGATTCCTTTGCTTGTGGCCGTGATCGGCCAAGATTCTGGTGCCGAAGCCTTGCGAAACCTTTTTCATAAGCATCAAGTGAGTGCTGAATATTTGGTTGTAGATCCCACGCGACCCACCACTCGCAAAACCCGTGTCATGGCCAAGCATCATCATTTGGTGCGAGTGGATTTTGAAACTAGAAAATTTATTTCTGATGAAACCGAAAGCAAAATGCTCCATCAAATTCAAGACAGCTTGAATCAAGCCGACATCGTTATCATCGAAGACTACGCCAAAGGCGCCATCACACAGAGCCTGATTAAAAAAACAATCGCGCTTGCCAAAGAAAAAAACAAGCAGGTGCTAGTTGATCCACACCGAACAAACTCTGCCAATTTTTATGAAGGTGTTGATTTGATCAAGCCCAACTTTGAAGAAGCGGTTGCCCTTTCGGGACTTAACTACGATGAAATGCGCGATCATCCCAACAAAGTGATCGAAGTCGGGCAGGCCGTGCAAAAAATCACGGGCGCTAAGCAAGTTGTTCTCACTCGCGGTAAAGATGGCATGACTATTTTTTCAGGCAAAAAGCTGACTCAAGTTCCAACTTTTGCGCGCCAGGTGTTTGATGTCACCGGAGCTGGTGACACGGTCATAGCGGCTTTGGCTTTAGGTATGGTCTCTGGATTAAGCCTTGAGCAGGCCTGCATGTTAGCTAATTTTGCAGCCGGAGTTGTTGTTGGCCAGGTGGGATGTGTTCCTTGTACTACTCAGGAATTGAAAGACTATATCGAGCAGACAGTTTAGGAATTTGGTTTTAGTCATTGTAAAAACGGAGAGGCGATCATGTATTACTCAAATTTAAAAAAGGCACCTTCTCTAAAATTATTTTTTAAGTTATTTTTTAAATCATTCATACTGGGATTAGGTTTTTGCTCTCTGGTCGGTTGTGGCAATTCGAATAAAGGAGCAGAGGCGCCGGTTTCTGGAGTTCAGAACAAGCCGGGGCAAAAGCCCGTGACTCCTGCCGCTAAATCTTGCGGAGATCAATTTCGCCAACAAGCAGATAGCAAGCCGATGCCGTTCGTAGATTCACCTCTCACAACAGTAGATGATATTGCATCGGCGATTAACGTCGAGGTTTCTCAAGGCATGCCGTTTGTGAACTATTGGTTACAACCGGCAACAACCTCTGAGCCTCAGCATTTGAAAATCGAAAAAGCACGTCAACCGGGCAACGGTCATATTGAAGTTTTGACCACAGACTTGAGTTCGACGGCGCTGGAGCTCACATACCGGCATACGATTGCAGGACTGCCGGTTTTGACTTTGTCGCAAAAATTTGAAATCACAGGAGCAATTGCTGACGGTTCTTGCGCTCTCAATTTGAAGTCGGTTGAAAAGATCGATTTCACAGCTCAGTATAAGCTAAAAAAATTCAAAGCTGTTGGCAAAATCTGGAATTCAGATCAGCCAAAAACTGAAGTCGATATTAAAAATGAATGGAATCTAGAGGATAAAGCCTCCTATTTTGACCAAGTCGCACCGTTCAGTCTGCAAACAATGAATTTGCTTGCGACACCTTCAACTCGGATTTTTACCGATGCTGAATCCCCAATCTTTCAGTCCTCTGTGGTTAAACAGGGGACCGTTGCGATGTTGGACCCGGCTTCAAATGTCATCGTGAAGTTCACCAAATTTCTTTGGAAGGGACACCCAACTGAGGGGACCGGCACGGATTTTATCAAATCAATTTACATTTCGGAGTCATCAAAAGCTTTGGTGATTGTTGACAATAGCCAGGCCAGGGTTCATTTATCTCAACCCCAGTGGCAGTCCCAATCAATTAACTAGTTGAAATAACAAGGTTATTTTTTGTCTGGCGTATCTTTCTGTTAAATGAGTAGCCTAGTTATGTAGAAATTCCAGAGCTCTCGTTCTGGATGGAGCCCGCTGCAGATTTTCGCCTTTGCTCCCCTAAATTGTGATAGAAGAGTTCACCGTTTAAAGACGCTATTCAAGCCACTTTTTTTTGGCTGCTAAGGCAGGGATTTTCATGAACTTTTATGGCATGACTCAGGATGATTTAAAAGCTTACCTCAAAGGCCTAGGCAAAGAGCAATTTCGTGCTCAGCAAATTTTCAAGTGGGTTTACGAACGCAGAACAATTGATCTTGAACAGATGTTAAATCTTTCAAAGAGTTTTCGTGAGGAGCTCAAAGATAAACTCAGTTTTGATCTGCCGAAAGTTTTGAGTCATCTAAAGAGCGTCGACGGAACACAAAAATTTCTTTTTGATGTCAAAGATGGCAATAGCGTTGAAGCAGTTTTGATTCCTTCAGACGGACGTCTTACGCTTTGCATCTCAAGCGAAGTGGGCTGCAACATGGCTTGCAAGTTTTGCTACACCGGCAAACAAAAACTCAAGCGCAGACTTGAAGCTCATGAAATCGTCGGCCAATTTATGCAAGTGACAGATTTGATTTCTCCGCAAGGTCAGCGCATCAGCAACATTGTGTTTATGGGAATGGGCGAGCCTTTAGACAACTCCGACAATGTCTTTAAGTCGATTGAAACTTTGCATGACTCTTGGGGAATGAATATTTCTAAGCGCAAGATCACAGTCTCAACTTCGGGTGTAGTGCCGGAGATGTGGAAAGTGGCTCATCACAAAGTGCGCTTGGCCGTTAGCCTGAACGCCTCTAACGACGATGTGCGCACTCAAGTGATGCCGATCAATAAACGTTATCCGATCAAAGATTTGTTTGCAGCTTGTCGCGAGTATTACCAAGCAACTGGCGATCGCATCACTTTTGAATATGTGATGCTGAAGGGCGTGACCGACTCAGTGGAGCAGGCTCGTGAGCTTCACAATCTGACCAAGTCAATTCCGTGCAAGATCAATATCATTCCGTTCAATGAGCATCCAGGGGCTGATTACACCCGCCCGAGCGATGAGCAGATTGAGCTTTTTCATTCAGAGTTGATGCGCCTTGGTTCGCATGTCTTGCTCCGTCGCACGATGGGCCGAGATATTTTTGCGGCTTGTGGTCAATTGACTAGCGAGTTTGACAATAAGCCAAAGCAAATGGATATTTCCAACTCAAAAATTGGCTCGGTCTATGACCGAAACAAAAATGTAAAAACTGCGTTCACTGCTGAAGGAGTGCCCCGTGTCTGATATTCTCGTCGTTGGTAGCTTAGCTTATGATTCTATCAAAACTCCTTCGGGCTCTGTAAGCCACGCTCTTGGCGGTTCTGCCAATTATTTTTCTTTAGCAGCTTCTTTGTTTGCTAAAGTCAAAGTGGTGGGAGTTGTCGGCGAGGACTACAAAAAGTCAGACATGGAGATGCTCTCATCTCGCGGCGTAGACATTTCAGGAATGACTGTTCAAAAAGGTAAAACCTTTCACTGGTCAGGCTCTTACGAAGGCGACATGAATGAGGCTATTACTCACGCCACTGAGCTCAATGTTTTTGAGTCTTTCAATCCCGTATTGCCAGCCAACTATCAAGATTCAAAATTTGTTTTCTTGGCAAATATTTCTCCTGATCTGCAACTCAAAGTTTTAGATCAAGTGAAGTCTCCAATGTTTGTCGGCATGGACACGATGAATTTTTGGATTTCATCACGCCTTCAAGATTTAAAAGC
>CANCBY010000173.1 GCA_947374445.1 Pseudobdellovibrionaceae bacterium | reverse complement strand
TTTGTTTTTTTTCTGTGCTGGGACAATCCGTATTTGCGGAACAAGTTTCAATCGTCGCCGGATCTAATGAACGAGTTACAATTTATAAAAGGTATGGACTTGATTATGTGCGCTGTATGCCCCAAGTAGCAAAAGCTACAGGGTGTATCACTTCTGGCGACAATCAAGACGCCATTGGCTGGCCGACAGGAAGCTCAAAAGTTGAACTGATCAAAGATAAAAATGATAAACCTATGTCATACACTTCTGAGGGTGTGCACCCGGTTTATCACGATTTTAGAAGTGAGACTTGGTTTAAAGTTCGAGTGACCTACCAAACTAACGGGAAGACGATCACTAAAGAAGGTTGGCTCGAAGAATCTAATCTGCAGATTGAGAAAGATCCTCCTCGTAAAGAGATTCCTACGCCATGCCCGCCTAAATCCAACCGATTAAAATCGAATCGAAAAGAGATTGCGCAGTCGTTAGACATCAAGAACCTAAGTGATCAAATTCACAAACAAATACTTCAGCCGGCCGATGAAAAAGTAAAAAAAGCAGCGGACGCTCTTTATGGTGTTATCGGTCGTTGTGAAATAGACCCTCCTCTGACAGCAGCTCCGAAAAGTTGGAACCAGAAAACACCCATTTATGATCAAGTCGTGCTTAAAAATATTCAAGCGCAGTCCAAGCGACTTCCGATGATTTCAGCTCAAGCGGGAGTTAGCATATCACCTCAGCAATTGATTGAAATTGATATGCTAGCCAGAACGTTGTACGGAGAAATGGGAAAGTGTGAGTATCGAGGGCCCCAGTACAGTCAGATGGTCGCGCGAGTAATTTTGAATCGTGCTGAATTTGAAAAAGGATACAAAACAAAAATGAAGGACACTGCTTTTACCAAAGAAAGCGACTTCTTTAAGATGAAGCACCGAGAAGATGAGACTGAAATTCAGGCTGTGATGTCAACAGCCCGTCAGTTTAATCCTTGGGATCAATATTTTTACAAACGAGATAAAAAAAATAAAGAGCCTATAGCAAATTTCAATGAGAGTGGTTTGTCGCAGGCTCTTTGTCCTCCATCTAGTCCTGACAAATATTGGGGTTCGTATTTGAACGCCAATAGTGAAACGAAGGTCAGCGAACTAGAGCAAAAAACATGGCAAGATATAGCAAAGATTGCAACTGAGGCGATTTTATTTCCTGAGCAGTTTAAAGAAAAGACAAAACCTGTTGCTGATATATTTCTTTTTCAGACAAAGATTACCAAAGGTCAAAAAATGGATGTATTTCAAGGCCAACCAAGGGTTAGCAGATCTATCCAAGGACGTGCTCTTAACGTTGAAACTTGTGCTGTCGTTTATAAAGGCGAAGCTTGGAAGCTTAAATATCTCGAATCAAAATAAGTAGAAATAGCTATAAATTGTCGAAAATCTAATCACAGATTTGTCGCTCATTTTTTTTCCAAGTTTTGGCTGCAGACAAATTCGACACTTTCTGTAACTTGCTAAAATCGCTTAAGAAGTCCCCACTTTCGTCCGAATAGTTGGTCGAGGTGCTTCGATGAATTTTTATCTTTCAAAAAATGGTGTGCAGGTTGGACCATGGACTGCAGACGAAATTCTAACAAAAATTGAAGCCCAACACTTGAGCTGGACTGATTACCTTTTTGATCAAACTTCTAGCGAGTGGATTTTATTAATGGATCATCAACTATTTTCGACGGCTTTTCGAAGCTTCTTAGGCGCGGATTCTCGCTTAAGAGCAGCGCAAGTGCCAGTATTTCAAAATGGAAGTGAATCGTCGGTGAAGCAAAGCAAGACCAACGAGAATGAATGGTTTGTGCTCAAAGACTCTAACAAGCATGGCCCTTTTAAGTTTTTAGATTTGGTAAAGATGCTTCAGGACAAAACTCTATTTGAGTATGACTTTGTTTGGAATTCACGTCTGCCAAAATGGAGTCCCGTCGCTGAAGTGAGTGAATTTGATCCAGAAAAAATAAGAGACTTACGAGAGTCATCTGAAAAAGAAATTCAAGATGTCTTTTTTCGTCGTCGATTTGCAAGGGTTTCATATGGCGCATCCTTACTTGTTCATAATTCAAAAAAAGTTTGGAAGGGGCACGGGATGGAGCTTAGCTCTGGTGGAGCGGGAATCATCGTTGAGAATTCTGATTTTCAGCCGGGACAAAATCTATTTTTGCACTTTAAGGCGGGTGATGGTGTTCCTCCGTTCAATGCAATTTGTACCATTGTGAGCAAGCAATATGTCAGCAATGAAGACGGCAATGGTGATAAGTCCCTTCGCTACGGAGTCAAATTTGTGAATATTAGTCAGACTGTACAAAAGGCCATTCATTTGTACACTGGGAACACTGGAAAAGCGGCGTAATTAAGTCTTAGTTAAGACTAAGACAATAGGAGAAGTGGATATGAAAATGAATTTCAAGACTTCAAAACTGGGTTCTCTCACTATGCTGGCTCTTCTTGCCACTTCCATCATGGCTTGTTCTAAAAAATCTTTCGACACGGCACCTGCTCAGACACAATTTATTCAAGGTGATGTGACTAATAGTAAAGTCGATATCATAATGATGGTCGACAACTCGACATCAATGTCTCAGCATCAAAAAAAGCTCTCGTCACAAATTTCGAGTATGATTTCACAACTCAATTCAATGGGCCTTGATTGGCACATTGGAGTGACAACTTCAGATATGAGCACGTCGGGCACTGGTGGCTACCTAAATGGTGCGGGCACGGCCATTGATCCCACATATATCACGCCAACTACTGCCAACGGCATGCAAATTTTAACCAATCGAGTGATGGCTGGTGAGAATGGCTCTGACTACGAAAAAGGGATCGAATCTGTAAAATCCTCGATTGGCAATATTTTAGATCCTGCCGCAAATAATCCTGACAAAGGGTTTTGGCGCGATGATGCGGTTTTAGCTTTGATATTTTTGTCGGATGAAGACGATATCGGAGCTACCACGGTTGCTGATTTTGAAAAATATATGGATCAAGTCAAAAAGCCATTTCCAAGCGGGCAAAAAGGTTGGGTTGCAAACTTTTTAGGTCTTTTGGATATAAACCCTACTTGTACGTCAGGCCCCTTTGCTTATCCTGCACCCGGATTTAAATACATGCAGCTTGTGGATTATACTGCGGGAGTTAAAGAGTCGATCTGTACATCAAGTTTGGATGTAGCAGTACAAAATGTAAAAGTTCGGATATTAGAATTTCTCAAGGACTTCTATATTCCACGTATACCAATCGTGAGTACGATCAAGGTATACAAGAATGGCGTGCTCGTTCCAGCTTCAAATACAGATGGCTGGGAGTATTTGCCAGCGAATCATACGATCCGCTTTCACGGAACGGCTGTTCCGAACTCGAGCGATAAGATCAAGGTAGATTTTCAACCTCTTGAAGCGACATGAGTATCGTTTTCTATCGTGTTTGAGTGTGAATGAATCATTGAAAAGTAAAGACCGCGCAAAGCCATGAGCTGCTCATGGCTGCCGACTTCTTTGATCTCGCCTTGATCCATAACCACAATCCGATCGCACTCGCGAACAGTTGAGAGCCTGTGGGCAATAATAATGCTGGTTCTGTTCTGAATGACGGTTTGTGTGGCCTTGTGAATTAGAGCTTCAGTCTGAGAGTCAACATTGGCCGTGGCTTCATCTAGAATCAGAATGTCAGGATCAAATGCTAAGATTCGCGCAAAGCCTAAAAGCTGACGTTCGCCCACCGATAAATTAGCGCCGCGCTCTTCGACATGCGACTCTAAATTGCGCCCGCTGCGCTTCAAAATTTCGAAATACCCAACCTGATTGCAGGCCTCTTCGATGGCGGTGTCAGAAACCTGTGTATCGCTCAGAGAAATATTGTGTTTGACGGTACCTCTGAAGATAAAATTATCTTGAAGAACAACGCCAATTTTTTTTCTTAAATTTTGTCGATCAATGGTATGCAAAGGTATTTGATCAATTAGGATTGATTGGGCTGGAGCCTCATAAAATCTTTGCAACAACGAAATAAAAGTCGATTTGCCAGATCCTGTTCGCCCAACAACGGCAATGCTTTCGCCCGGTTCAATAGACAGAGTGATGCCTTTTAATACCCATGGCAGATCTTCTCGGTAACGAAAGTGCAGATCTTTGATCTCAATGCGACCTGCGGTTTTTTCCGCTAATCTTTGCTGAGAACTTTGCATATCAAAATCAGATTCCGTTTTTTCATCAAACATTTGAAAGACCCGCTCAGCACTCGTCAGTGAGTTCTGAAATTGCTGATACTTTTCAAGGATTTCTCTGAGCGGCGGAATAAAGTCTTGCACGTGGATCATAAACGCGACCATCGAGCCCACGGCCAGCCCCTGATCAAGAGTAATAACTCCCCCTGCATAGAGGGCTAAGCTCACCGTGACGGCGCTAAAAATATTCATGACGGGCTGTAAAAGTGCATAGGCTTTGATCGAAGATAGATTCAGGTCTTTGTACTCGTCAGACAGCCCGGTAAAGCGGCGCTGATTTCTCAGAACGCGATTGTAGAGCTGAATGACTCGGATGCCATTTAAGTTTTCAGCAACAAAGGAGTTGATCAACGAGAGCTTCTTTTTTGATTCACGCAAAATATCACGTACCCGGTTACTGAGCTTGATCGAAACATAGATAAAGATCGGCGCAAGACCCATGGTGAGCAGAGTGAGCTTCCAAGAGATCAAAAGCATCGACACCAAAATGGCCATCAGTCCTAAGAATTCGGTAAAGACGGTAATCACTCCATCAGTAAAAAGATCACCTAGGTTTGAAACATCATTGGTGGCTCTAGTAACGATCCGCCCAGCCGGAGTTTTATTAAAATACTCCATCGGCAAATTTTGAATTTTTCTTAGCAGGTCTTCGCGAAGGTAGTAAAGAACTTGATTGCCGTACCTTTGAAAGCAAACTTGATACGACCACATTGCAAGGCTTTTAAATATTTCAACGCCAAGATATGCAAAGGCAATTTTTAGCATCAAAGGTTTATTGTTTTTTAAAATACCTTCATCAATAGCATAGCCAATGAGCGTGGGCAAAAGCCGTGAGCTTACGATGAGGGCTGTGATTGATAGCAAGGCTGCGATTAAAAGCGGCTTATTCTTTTTGCCATAGGGCCACATTTTTTTGAGCAACTCAATGTAACCGATATTTGCTTTGATTTCATCCGGGGCAAAATCACTCATGTTTAGCCTCGCTCTGAAGAACCGATAGGTCATAATAAGTGGGCGATTTTTTGAGAAGCTCTTGGTGAGTACCGACGGCTTCGATCTGCCCTTCTTTGAGGACAATAATTTTATCAGCAGCTTCAATTGAAGTCAGGCGGTGCGAGACAATCAGCTTGGCCTGTTTTTTATCTTTGTTGCTATTCAGCCGCTCTTGAATAGACCTTTCGGTCTTTGTATCTACGGCACTCAAAGAGTCGTC
>CANCBY010000172.1 GCA_947374445.1 Pseudobdellovibrionaceae bacterium | reverse complement strand
GACCGTATTGCAGTGATGTATCTAGGTAAAATTGTCGAGATCGCTCCGCGCGATGAGCTCTTCAATAATCCACAGCATCCTTACACCCAAGCTTTGATCGCAGCCATCCCTCGTGTCGGCGCCGGCAAAAAGAAAATGAAAAAGTCTCTCTCCGGCGAAGTGCCAAGTCCGATCAATCCGCCATCAGGCTGCACGTTTCATCCGCGCTGCTCGCAAAAAATGGACATCTGCTCTCGGCAGATCCCAAGCCTTTTAAATCACAATCCAAAATCCAAAGAACATCAAACAGCTTGCTGGCTGTTTGAACAAAACAAAACTGGCTCTGCCGGTTTGAAGGAGAACACATGAAGCTATCGATGACAGCTTTCAGTCTGTTTCTGACATTGGCATTCTCTGCCAATTCACAAGCAGCTCTGAGCAATGATGAATTCAAAATTGGAATCTCTCAGGAGTTTGAGAACTTCAACCCTTTGATCGCAACCATGTCTGCGACAAGTTACATGTACAGCCTTGTGGGCCGTGCTCTTGTCACTCTCGATGCTGATGGCAAATGGGTGCCTCAATTAGCAAAGTCTATTCCTTCAATGGAAAATGGCGGCGCTAAATTTGCCACCGTGAACGGCAAAAAAACAGTTGTTGCTACTTGGGAAATCATCCCCGCAGCAAAATGGTCTGATGGTAAACCTGTAGTTTGCGAAGACTTCAAATTGGCGCGCACGATCGCTGATTCTCCGAACGTCAGCGTGGGCGACAAAGAAACCTACACTCAAATCGAAAAAGTTGATTGGGATCCTAAATCTCCACAAAAATGCACTTTCACTTACGACAAAGCTCGTTGGGACTTCTATCAATTGGCAAGAACTTACCCATTGCCAAGTCACTTAGAGACTGCGGTTTTTGCACAATATGGAGCGCAAAAAGAAGGTTATGAAAAGAACACTCTTTACGCTAAAACTCCAACAGCTGATGGTTTATTCAACGGTCCATATAAAATTGCTGAAGTGAAATTGGGATCGCACGTTACCTTCGTGCCAAATCAATACTTCTACGGACCACAACCAAAAATCAAAAAAATTATCGTGAAACTAATTCCTAACACAGGAACACTTGAGGCCAACTTGCGCTCAGGCACGATCGACACTGTGAGCTCACTCGGATTTTCTTTCGACCAAGCTTTAGCTTTCGATAAAAAAGTAAAGTCTGAGAGCCTTCCTTACAAAGTTGAGTTCAAGCCGTCGCTCACTTATGAGCACATTGATCTCAACATGGAAAACCCGACTCTTAAAGACATCAAGGTTCGCAAAGCCCTTGTTTATTCTTTGAATCGCGAAGACCTAGTAAAAGCCCTTTTCGAAGGTCGTCAGCAAGTAGCCCTTCACCATATGGCAACAATTGATCCTTGGTACACAGCGGATCCAAAAGTGATCACGATTTACAACTACAACAAACGCGAAGCTTCTCGTCTTTTGGACGAAGCTGGTTGGAAAATGAACGACAAAGACAACTACCGCTACAAAGATGGTAAAAAATTGTCTCTTCAATTCATGACAACGGCAGGAAACAAAACTCGCGAGACAGTTCAAACTTACCTTCAAGGTCAGTGGAAAGCCGTTGGTATCGAAGTAGTAATTAAGAATGAGCCAGCACGTGTGTTCTTTGGTGAGACCACTAAAAAACGCAAGTACGGCGCTATGGCGATGTACGCTTGGGTTTCTTCTCCAGAATCAAATCCTAAGTCGACATTCCACACAGCCAGCATTCCTTCAGACAAAAACGGCTACTCTGGACAAAATCAAATGGGCTGGTCTAACAAGACTGTCGACAAATTGGTTGAGTCTCTTGAGACCGAGTTCGATGCTAAAAAACGCACAGAGATCGCTCACCAAATCGCCAAGATCTACACTGACGATGTGCCTGTGATTCCTCTCTACTACCGTTCAGATATTGCTGTACCACCTTTGGCTTTGAAGCATTTCAGACTCACTGGCCACCAGTACGCTGAAACTAACGAAGCAGAACTTTGGGACCTAACGAAATGACGACATATATCATCCGGCGCCTCATTCAAACTGTAGTCGTAATAGTATTGCTCTCTTACGTCTGCTTTTCATTGATGACTCTAATGCCGGGTGATCCCGTCGAACTTATGATTCAATCGAATCCTAAGATCACGTCTGAGGACGTAGCAAGACTTCGAACTCTTTATGGGCTCGATCAACCAAGCTACGTCCGCTATTTTAATTGGGTAAAGACAATAGCTGCGGGCGACCTCGGCTATTCTCGAACTTACCGCATTCCTGTTTCTGAACTTATGGGCCCTAAGCTTTTAAATACATTTTATCTTTCGCTCGCTAGCCTCTTACTATCAATTTTGATTTCGGTGCCTTTGGGCATCTACTCGGCTCTGCATCCGGGCTCTAAGGCCGACAATGCTGTGAACTTTTTTGCCTTTGCGGGGATCAGTGTGCCTTCTTTCTGGTTGGCAATCATGTTGATCCTAACTTTTTCAGTTTATTATAAAATATTTCCGGCCGGTGGAACTTTTACGATCGGCATCGATGAAAATCAGTCTTGGGATTATTTCTGGGACCGGTCTAAATATCTAGTGCTGCCGACAGTTTCACTTTCTTACCAATCTATTGGGCGCTTCTTGCGCTTCACTCGATCGGCGATGCTCGAAGCTATGCGCAATGATTATATCCGCACGGCCAAGGCAAAAGGTCTTTCGTACACTCGTGTGATTTGGGGCCATGGCTTTCGCAATGCCTTGATTCCACTGATCACAATTCTTGCCTTGAGTTTTTCATCTTTATTTTCAGGGGCTGTGATCACTGAAACCGTTTTTGCTTACCAAGGTGTTGGCAAATTGGTTTATGACTCTATCATTGGCAATGACTTCAATGTGGCCATGGTGAGCTTTATTATTTCTGTGGCCATGGTTCTTTTGTTCAACCTGATTGCGGACATCCTCTACGGAGTGGTGGACCCTCGAATCTCTTACAAATAATCAGGAATTCGACATGAGCACCAATGAAAAAACAAAAGTAATTACCGCAGAACAACGAGCCGAAATGGAGCGCTTTCAACCCATGTGGAAGATCGTGCTCACGCAATTTTTTGAGCACCGCATGGCTGTCATTGGTCTTGCGGTTATTTCATTTTTTATTTTCGTAGCACTGATGGCGCCTGTGATTGCGTCGATCACGGGTCTTGATTCTGAAAGACAAAATGCTCTGAATCGCTACAAGCCCGTCAACTCTTATGTAACAGTATCAACAGATGAGCGCGAAGCGAAAGTGACTGAATTCATCCGCGATCATGCAGAAGAAGCTAATAGCCTCCAAGCAGAACTGATCGCGAAAGGTTTAGTGCAACCACCGCGACCTGAAGATGCTTTGTTTGATCTTGTTGGAAAAGATCCACAAGAGACTCTCAAAATACTTTCTCAAGTGAATGGCGAACCGGCTTTGCACCTCACCAAGATCGTGAACAATTTTGAGTCTCATCACTGGCTTGGAACCGATGAGCTCGGTCGCGATGTGTTTATTCGGCTCGTGTACGGAACACGCGTCTCTATGGGTGTAGGCATCTTGGTTGCACTGGCTTCGAGCCTTATTGGGCTTTTGATTGGTGCCGTGGCAGGATACTACGGTGGATTTATTGACACTCTCTTGATGAGGCTCACTGACTCATTGTTGTCGCTTCCAATTTTGCCGATACAGATCGTGATCGCGGCGATCGATCTTAATAAAGTTCCGGGCCTTGGATTTTTAGTCGGTGATGAGAACCAAAGTATATATAAGTTGGTTTTTATATTGGTGCTCTTTAGTTGGATGACGGTTGCGCTGCTAGTTCGTGGAAGTATTTTGTCGTTGCGTGAGCGTGAATTTATTTTGGCCGCAAAAACATTGGGTGCGAATGATTCAACAATCATCTTCCGTCATATGTTTCCGAACGTGGTGGCTCCGATGCTTGTGAGTGTCACACTTGGCGTGGGCGAGTCGATCTTGTGGGAAGCGGCACTTAGCTTTTTGGGACTTGGTATTCAGCAGCCAACTCCTAGCTGGGGAAATATGCTATTCAACGCTCAGGACTTAATGACCGAAGCTCCCTTCTTGGCCATTCTTCCAGGGATCTTGATTTTTGCCACGACGATCAGCTTTAATTATCTGGGTGATGGACTACAAGATGCTATCGATCCAAAAGCTATTCGACGATAACTTTTAATCGGAGTTAAAATGCTAAAAAATATCCTATTGGTGGCTTTGCTATTTTCTGCGAACTCTTTTGCAACGCCAGATTTTGGCAAAGAACTTCAGTTGGCGACAAATCCACAAGACGGCCATTACCAACTCGGTATTAGCTACTCATATGATTCTGGTTCAATGGGGGAAAAATTTAACATCACTTGGGGAATTCTGTTTACCACAACTCTATCCCAACAAGCGCTTTCATCTCTGCCAAATCAAATAAAATGGAATTTTTTCAATTTAAAAACTCAAAAATACTTTTCTGACTGGTCAACTCAACCAACATTTTCTGGAAAAGATCTGCTTTTGACATCGATAAGCGCTGATGGCGATTTGGCAAAAGCCATTATTGGCAATCAAACCTCAATTGTTTTGGTATTCGCAGACCTCGATGGCAAGCCAATATATAATTTAAACGTAGGTCAACTCTGCAGAACATTTCCAACTTACTTTGGCAATCTGACACAGTCAGAAAAGCTATGCTATCAAGTGACTTTAAGTGATATCGAAAAAGAACAAAAACTATTCTGCGACGACAAAAAGACTGAGTTAATTGAATATGTTAAAGGTGGTCTCCTTAAATGCGAAATCGCAGATAAAAAATTTCAAAAGCTCGGCTGCGGGCCTCTGAGATGCAATTAGTTTCTAAGTGGTTAGTCACTATAGAGTTCGAAGCTCAAAATTCATCAACCTTTTGGAACTGACTTTTTATCAGTCAGTTCCAAGCAATCCAGGCTCGACCGGCGCGCTCATATTCTTCTTCTGTGATGAACAGTAAAAATAAGCGCCCGAAGCTGGAACGCCATAGGCAACCACCTCTGCTGGTGACAGAAGTCTAGGCTTCATAATATCTTTGAACGGATCTCCGTTAACTCTTTGTTCGGCAGTGTTAAACTTTTCAACAAGCTTTAGAGCCTCATCTGTCGGTGTGTCGAGCTTGATAGTTCCTAAATATTTTCCGTCGGCATCTTTAAAGTCCATCGCTGTCACATTGCCGTGAGAGTCTTTGGTCAAAGAAATATTATTTTTTGCAAACTCATCATATGCCAGATTGCGATCACGGCCCGCCCTAACAATCTCTTGCAGAGCTGATTTTTCTGTTGCAGTAGCTGACGAGCGGTCCACGGCCTCTTTGAGTCCTCGAAATTGCACGTTGGTCATGTCACTATTTGAAAAACTTTCGATAAAATTCTTTTCGTCTTTCTTAATAATAGTTCCTGTCAGCTGATTGGCTAAATTGTTAAGCCCATTTTTTTT
>CANCBY010000171.1 GCA_947374445.1 Pseudobdellovibrionaceae bacterium | reverse complement strand
ATATTTCAATCACTCGCGGCAGTGTAAAAATTCGTTCAGTGAAGTTCACAGATCTTGAAGAGGGTTTTGCGTACATTAAAATCACAAGTTTTATTGAAAACACCGGACGTGATCTTGAAAAAATATTGGGTGATCATGGCAAAAAATATAACAACACCAAGGGTGTCATTTTAGATTTGCGCCGGAACCCAGGTGGCTTGTTAGATCAGGCTGTCAAGGTGAGCGACCTATTTCTAAAAGAGGGCGTGATCGTAAGCACAATTGGCCGTGATCCTAAAAACAAAGAAGTTTTGTCGGCGACTAAAAAAGGTGTCTACACGAGCTTTCCGCTTATTATTCTGATGAATGAGTATTCGGCCAGTGCCAGCGAGATTGTGGCGGGAGCTCTTCAAGACAACAAACGCGCCATTGTTATGGGAACAAAAAGTTTCGGTAAAGGCTCTGTTCAGTCTGTTGTAAAGCTAGGAGATGGCTCAGGGCTTAAACTTACGGTTGCAAGATATTACACGCCAAGCGGAAAATCGATTCAGTCAGAGGGTATCACTCCTGACCTTGAGATCGAAGAAGTGGATGTTGAGGCCTTAAATAAGGCTGTGATTAAAAACACAGGAGCTCGCGAAAAAGACATCCAAGGCCATCTATTAGGCGAAAAAGAAAGAGCTGCCAAAAAAGATGAAAAGCCTAAGTCAAAGATTTCTAAAATCGATTCATTAAAAGGCGAAGTCAAATTAGCTAAAGACCCTAAACTGAATGCATGGTGGAAAGACGTCGGCAGCAAAAAAGAACAAGCGCTTGATCCTAAAGACAAGCTGATTGCTTCAGATTATCAGGTTTATCAGGCGTATAATTATATGAAGGCCTGGAAGCTCATGCAGGACCGAAAATAACTCAAGCATCATAACTACAAATAAAAAAAGGGACCCAAGTGGGTCCCTTTAAAGAGCATTTTATCTTTAATTCAAGCTCGAATTTAGTTCTGAGCTTGTTTCAATTGATCTGCAGAAACCTCTTTGATTTTGATTGTCTTCATCAAAAATGCGATCACTTTTTCTTCAGTGATCATGTAAGTTAAACGGCTTGTTTGCTCTGGGCGGCCGTAGAATTCTTTGATGCGAGCTAAATCAATACCAGTTTGCTTAGTGTATTCTGCAAACTTATTCTCAAGATCATCAGGAGTGCATTTTAGATCGTGCTTCTTAGCAATTGTATCAATGATGAAGCCAGATTGAATCATGTCAGCTGCAGTTTTTTCGAAGTCTTTGTCCCACTTCTGAGTGTAATCAACAAATTGGTCATCGGTCAGACCTTGATCCAACATTTTTTTCTTCATGTCTTCAACAAGAGCTGCTTTTTGTTCTTGAAGCATTGATGCAGGCACATCAACAGGGTTGAGTTCAACAAGCTTGCGAAGAAGGCGATTTTTAAAATCGTTTTCGATGCGTTTGTGCTCGCTCTCTTCCATGTCTTTGCGAATTGTCTCTTTGAGACCTTCAAGAGTTTTTGTGCCACCTTCGCCCATGATATTTCCGCCACCCATCATTTGAGCCACGAATTCATCATTCATTGTCGGAAGATCTTTCTTCTTTAAGCCCGTCAATTTCACTTTAAACTCGACGGGTTTACCTTCGAGTTCTTTTGCGTGATATGGAGTCGGAAATTTTAGCGACAAAGTTTTTTCAGCGCCGGTTTTCATACCAACAATGCCTTCTTCAAATCCATCGATGAATGATTTTGTACCAAGCTCTAAATTGTGACCAGCGCCTTTGCCGCCTTCGAGTGGAGCTCCGTCAACAGAGCCGTCAAAGTCAACGATCGCAACATCACCCATCTGAGCTGGACGGTCTTCAAGAACGTCAACCAAAACAGATCGTGAAGAACGGATGTTCTCAAGAACTTCGTTGATTTTGTCATCGCCGACAGCAAATTTTTCTTGCTCGACTTCGATGTTTTCGTATTTTTTCAAATTCACTTCAGGCTTCACATCAAAGTTTGCTGTGAAGTTGAAATCTTTGCTTTCTTCTGGCTGGTCAAACTCGAATTCTGGGTAAGAGATAGGATCAATTTGTTGTTCTTGAATAGCTTCAAAATAATGTTTTTGAACCAGCTCTTGTACAACGTCTTGTTTTACGCGATCGCCGTAGATAGATTTGATGGTTGCAATCGGCGCTTTGCCTTGGCGAAAGCCTTTGATGGCTGCTTGTTTTTGAATGCCTTTGAGCATTTTATCGAAGGTGCTCGCAACAACTGTGGCTGGAACAGTGATGTTGAGTTTTCGTCCGAGTGTGCTCACTTTTTCTAGATTGGCTTTCATGTGATCTCCGTTATTTTTTGCGTTTTGGCGCTTTAATTTACTTATCAAATTTACGAGCCTTTTTTCGAAGGCTGACTTAGGTCCAGGTCCTCTGAATTTATAGGCTTTTCAAGAATGCGGGATACTAGGAGAAGAGCCCCCTGAAAGCAAGAAAATAACACATTGCGAAATGCCACCTTCTATGAGGCTTGAGACAGTGTTGGATCATGTCCAATGCACGAACTGAAGAGCCTAAAAAAACCGCTAAAATTGATCTGCATTTCGTCACCGGAAAAGGCGGCGTAGGCAAATCTACGGTGGCAGCTGCTTTGGCATTAAGTCTCGCAAAAGCTGGTAAAAAATGCTTGCTCGTTGAGCTAGGAAATCAAAGTTTCTATAAGGATTACTTCGAGTTAGATGAAGTGGGCTATTTTCCTAAAAGCTTAAAGCCAGGGCTAGACATTGCGTTATGGTCAGGGCCTGAATGCTTAAAGGAATACGCTCGGCATCTGCTCAAGATAGAAAGTTTGTATAAACTTTTTTTTGAAAACCCGGTGACAAGGTCGTTAGTAAATATTGCGCCGGCATTACCTGAGCTTGCGATTCTTGGCAAAATTACAAGTGGTCCCCCGCGCAATGTGGGGCCGGCGATGCCCTATGATTGCCTAGTTATTGATGCTTATGCCACAGGTCACTTTTTGGCGCTGCTGCGAGCTCCACTCGGAATGTCTAAAGCCGTGCGATTTGGCCCGATGTCAGAGCAGAGCCGTTCCATTCATGAAATTATTTGCAGTGCCGCTCAATCGCACTATTACGTCGTTTCACTTCCGGAAGAATTGCCTGTGACCGAAGCACTTGAATTAAGTAAATCACTTGAGTCACAGGTAGGATTTCGTCCCATTCAGATTCTAAATCATGTTCTAGAGGGGACAACGGATTCAGACCCGTCGCAAACGTTACAGCCACCTTCACTGTTTAATGAAGCGATGCGCGTGCAAACAGAAAATGTCAGAAATTCTCAAGAGCGGCTCAAAGAATACAAACTGATCTGCTTACCGTTTGTTCTCGAGAATCAAGCTTTGAGTGTAGTGGAATCACTGGCCACGGAATTTTCGACGGAGCTTGCTGATGTCTAATCAAAAACTTCAGGCCTTGCTAGAATCAGCTCGAGTTATTGTCTGTGTTGGCAGTGGCGGTGTTGGCAAAACAACTGTGGCTTCGGCGTTAGCGTATCAGGCGGCAAAAATGGGCCGTCGTGTTTTGGTATTGACGATTGATCCTTCGCGCCGGCTCCGGTCGACAATGGGGTTGGGAGAACGGGATTTAGCACAGGTCCAAGAACCTAACATAAAAGGCGAGCTGTGGGCTTCGATCATTGATCCTAAAAAAACATTTGATGAATTTGTTTTGCGTGCGGCTCAGCATAGCAAAGGCGCCGAAAAACTTTTACAGAACCCGCTTTATATTCAGCTCTCGACAAGTCTGAGTGGCAGTCAAGAGTTTACGGCTCTTGAGCGATTGTACTCGGCCCACGAGTCGCAAAAATATGATTTGATTGTTCTCGATACTCCGCCAACAAAGCACGCGATAGACTTTCTTGAGGCGCCACAAAAGCTATCGGCGTTGTTCAGTGATTCTGTAGCTAAGTGGTTTCGTGAGCCTGAGGGGCAAAGTCTTTTGGTCCGCGTGATGAAGAGCGGAACAAGACAGGTATTAAAAGCATTAGAGCTTTTAACGGGATCCGAATTTATGGGCGAGCTATCTGACTTTTTTCGTAATATCCAGGGCTGGCAAAAAAAACTCGAAGCCCGGATCGCTGATGTTCATGGTCTTTTGGTAAGTTCCACAACGCACTTTGTTTTAGTTTCGTCTTTAGATAAAGCAAAAGTGATGGAAGCTCAATATTTTGCGCGTGAGATAAAAAAGGGCGGCTACCAGCTTTCGGCTTTAATTATTAATCGGATTCAGCCCTATTGGATGGCGGAATCCATTGAGCGCTCTGCTAATCAGCAAGAAATCAAGTCAAGTCTTGAGCAAAGGTTGATCGATTATTACTCTGAACGAGAGAAAAAGGTTTTGCAGGTTGAGTCAAATATTCCCTTGATTGTCAAAGTGCCTGAGCTTCGAGAAAATATTTCTGATATGAACGGTGTTGTTGAAATGGCATTAAGACTTTTTGAGAAATCTTCAGAAAAGCCGGAGCTTTCATGAAAAACTTATTTAAAAAATTATTTTCAACAGCGCTTATAATTTGTTCAGTTTTGGCTTGTGCCGAAAAACAACGACATGAAGTTAAACCTATATCAATTGATCCTGAACAAAAAAATCGTCAGATGGATGAGTTGATAGTGGCTAACCAAGAGCTCGAGGCTGGACAATTTGATAAAGCACGAGAACTCTTCGAAAGCTTTAAAGTAAGGCATGAGTTCAGTCCCTTGTATCAACAGGCTCAGTTAGGTCAGGCAAAATCACTTGAGCGCCTTGGACAGTGGAGCGAGGCTGCCGCTTTGTTTCGTGATATGGTTGAGGCCACAAGAACCACACAGCCAGACATTGCAGGCGAAGCACTTTATCAATCATCCTATTGCTATGAAGCCTTGGGAGACGAAGCACGAGTAATGTTTTCTTTAGCGGATGCGCTTCGACTTAAAGAATCATTGCGCCCCGAAGTGGCATTGGCAGAAATTCCAGCACGTGTAGGAGCTAGCTACAATCGAATGGGGCGATTGCCTGAAGCAAAAAAATCGTTGAATGAGGCTGAAGTTGGAATTCAAAAATTAAAGTCAACTATGGGCGAAAAGATCAGCGCTAGAGAACTGTCGCGAATTTATTTACAAATGGGAAGCCTTTCAACAAATCAACTTTCATTTGAAAGTTTTCAGAGCGGGCTAGATACTTTAAAAGCAGTTCAGCCTTTTGCTTTGCGATCTATTGAACTGAACGACCCGGTCTACTCTCAGCGAGCTCTCGAGGGTCTCAAGTCTAACTACCGTGATCTATACCTACAAATTCAACAAGTTCCTTTTAATACAAGTTTAGATATGGGTGCGGCTAAGCGCGAACAGATGGAAAGAAAAAGCAATATGAGCGCGGGTGTTTTGCTAGCAATTCAGCTGCTGAGACAAACAACGATGCCTTCGAATGGTCAGCCGGCAGATGATGGTGGACCGAAAATGACGACACAGCTTTTTGATTATCTGAAGGATTTGGAGCTCAAACTCACATCATTTTTAAATTCACGAGGTG
>CANCBY010000170.1 GCA_947374445.1 Pseudobdellovibrionaceae bacterium | reverse complement strand
AGGAGACTTTGCTTGAGCTTCCAAGAATATGGGCCAGATGATTTAAAAAGGCTCCTTAAAGCCATTGATTCTCATCTTGATCGTAAGGTTGAAATTATATTAATTGGAGGCACTGCGGCCCTGCTTGCTTACAAAGCCACTCGTTTGACTCACGATATTGATTCTTTCAGTCAGATTAATGCTGCACTTCAAAAGGCCTATGAAATAGCCAAGTCCGCACAAAATTAAAATACTTAAAGATATTTTAAGAATGATTCTAAAAAACTTTATTTAATCAACCTGAGTTCTTTTTGAAATGAGTAACCTTTGCCGCTCGCTCAATGGCATGGTCAGGGTTTTCACCGAAGGGCCGAGCTAGGAGCTCAATGACTTCCTCAGCAGCAAAAATTCGATTTCGATCAAAACCTGTGCGCTCATTTAAAATCTTAGCGGCGCACAGCTGATCAATTGCTCTTTTCGCTGCAGGCTGACTGATTTTAAGTCGATCTTGCAGAAGCCTTACTGAAAGAATAGGAGTCTCAAGCAGTACAGGCAGCGAGTACAGAGCCGCAGATCCCTTGCGAAAATCTGCGCGTTTGGCCCATTGTAATTGCAAACCAATCAATGCTTTTTTTGTATTTTCAGACTCATGAAAGGATTCAACTAAGGCCTCACAAATGAAATGAATAAGTGGAGCGTCTTGAAGTTTCATCTGAGCAAGCTGAAGGCTTTGATAATACTCTTTTTTATGAGCCTCAATAAATCCCGAAATATAGAGCGGCGCAAATCCCTCAGTCACCATATGTAAAACCATAATCGTTCGACCAACCCGACCATTGCCATCAGAAAATGGGTGCACGGCCTCAAAATGTGAGTGCCCCCTGGCTAATCGGACGACAAAGCCAGGCGCCATCCCCGCTCGACTCAACTCAAGGCCCTCTTCATCTTTCATCCAATCGAGGTTTTGCTTTAAACATCTTTGAACATATTTAGGAGGAGTCGGATTGTAGATTGAGCTCTCTGGTCTGCTCAGTCCACCAATTGTGGCATAGTTGTTCTTGCCAACCTCATCCCGAAACAAACCCGCCTTGCCCCTAAAATTGGGATCTTTTGACATGACCTCAATATGAACTTTGCGAAGCAGGTCTTCTGAAAAGATTTGTACTCCTTTGGTAGATGCCTTTACAAAAAAGCTTTCCAACACATGAGCATAAGCACTGATTGAGTTTTGCGCAGACTTTTGTTTTTTTTCAATTGAACTTGCCGGAGTAAGAACTTGGTCGATCGTTGAAAAAGTACCTTCCATCCTTGAAGACTGCAGAGCCTCGCGCCTCAAAAGAAGACCGAGAACGAGCTGATCTAATCCAGTTAAGGAATCAAGTCGCTGTATGGCGTTCAAAACATCATTGGCTTTACGAAGAATTGCTGAACTTAGTTTCTGTGGATTTTCTTTGGCGGGAGGCCGCGGAATTACGAACCAAATATTCTTAAGCTCTGGGGTTTTTCCCTTTTCAACGCCAAAACCCTGTTCATTTGGATATGGCAATTGGAGTTGAGGTGAAAGATCCGTTAACTTCATAAGGTTATGTACAAAATATCATAAATAACTTTATATTAAAAAGGTTATTTATGCAAAAACTTGCATAACAATTTTAATCTCCGCACATTAATATCGGCTCAATAGTGCGGTTGAGTTAAATCACCGGGTTTAACAAGTTCATTTTGTTAGTGCAAACTCAGGGCATAGTCCGTGCAGAAGTAAGTGCGGAGTAGGTGCAAAGTCAGGCCCATAGTCAGTGCGCTAAATTTGTAAGTTCAACCCAATTTTGAATGGCTAAGCTAATTTGTTTTAATTTGAACTAATTAGATAAGCGCAAAGTCAGTTCCAAAGTCAGTGCAAAATGACTCTAGATAGATAGAAAGAGTGTTTTATAAAATAAAAAACTAGCTCTCTTTCTAAGCCCTGAGTTTGCACCGACTTTGACTTCATTTTCATGTTGCCCAGACTTTCATCAGAATTCACAATAAATAACTTTGACAGATGATGTGGTATTGGTACGATTTCACGGTAAACCCTATCAACATAGGAAAAACCATATGAATCAAGGTTTTGAGTCTGAAGTTACGATAACCCCTACTTTTAACAAGATTGATTCGCAGAAAAATGCTGCCGCGCTAGTAGATCAAATGAACAGGCCTTCAGAAATTGGCCCCGTCAGTTCTTATGATCCAGCAATTTCCAGAAAGCTTATGGAAGGAATTTGTGGGCTCAGTACGAATACGCTTGTTAAGTACGAGACCGAAGGCCTGATACATCCACAAAAGATTAAACATGGCGGGCTCGAGGTTGTTACTTATCGAGTTTCTGACGTTCAAGCTGTTTTGAAAAAGCGTGGAGCTCAGTTCAAAAGTGGCAAGTCGGCTGAGATTATTTCGATTTTTTCGCAAAAAGGTGGCGTGGGGAAATCAGCTTTTGCTCAACATTTAGGCTCGATGCTTTCGCTAATCGGTAAGGTTTTAATTATTGATTTAGACTCTCAGAGCGATGTGACTTCGCTTTTTGGGCTTAACGTGAAATTTGCTGATCTTGTGACTGAAGATGCTGAACTTGATCCAACTATAGCTGAGTTGATGGATTGGCGGATGAAGGATGGGAGTGAGTCTCCTTATCGAAAGATGCCATTTGAGGCTGTTGTTAAAAAAATTAGCCCTACCCTACACGTCATTCCTGCGGACTTAGACCTTGGTGAAATTAATTATTCGCTGAATCGATTGCCGTTAGCAGATCAAGTCGGAGCCGATGGTGAGATTAAGCCGGCTGTCCTTTTTATGATTAAAGATGTCGTTGATAAGGTTAAGGATCAGTATGACTTTATTCTCTTCGATTGCCCGCCCAATATTGAAACTTGTAACGTTAACGCTCTTTTTGCCTCAAATCGTGTGATTATTCCTCTAGAGCTTGAAGCAAAGTGCCTGAAGACAATGCGTAGAAATGAAGATTTTTTAAAGCGACTGCAGGATATACACACTGGATTCAAGTGGGATAAGGTCTTGGTTGTTCCGAATAAGTTTCGTCGTGAAAACATTAAAATTAAGGCTTTAGCGAAGCTTCAAGATATCTATGCTGAGCGCAGTGATGTTCAGCTTTCTCAGGCTGTATTTCCTAACGGAGCGATCATTGATCGTTGTTCTGAGGCCCGTGAGCCGATTTTTGTTGCGGCTACCAAGTATGGCAAAGAATTTAAAGCAGGAGTTCCTCAGGCTAAAGAATTCACAAATTATTTCTGGGTTGTTCTTCATGAAATTTTAGATGTTCAAGTTGAGCATCTCATTTTTCCTGATAACAGCGCTGTGGAGGCTTAGATGGGTCTTTTGGACTCCGATGCTGAGGAGCTAAAGAAAAATAGCTCTAATAATGAGGGTAAGAGTGGCCGCAAGGTCAATCAGTCAGGCCTTGGTGTATTCAAGGGTCTTTCTAAGTACTCTAGTCTTACGGCAAAATATCGGTCTACTGAGACCGCTAAAGCATTGGATGTCCCTGTTGCCCCTCCCGTGGAACAATTTCGTGGAACAATCGATAAGTCCGTGCAAAGTGGGGGCGAACTCAGTGCGAACTCGGTGCAAAACACCCCCTCTCCAGTTCTGTCTGCTGAAATTTCCAAAGTGGTGGCAAAGTCGGTGCAGTCTACGGTTGAAGTCAGTGCGCCAACCGTGGACAAAAGTTTGTTGAATACCGATGATCGCGAAGTCAGTGCAAAGTCAGTGCGCAGAGTCCCGCAAGCACATTTAATGTTCGAACCATCTTTAAATGTGGACTCGTTCAAGGACGAAAATTTGGATGTGCTTCACATCGATAAGTCAGTGCAAAGTCAGTGCGAAATTGATTCTAAATCTAACTTAATCGTCAATAGTGAAGATAAAGTCAGTGCAAAGTCAGTGCCTACTGCTCAGCCAAGCGCTCCTGTTTTAGAGCTGCTAGAAGTTCTCAGTGTCCAAAGTATAAGTCAGTGCGAAGTCGGTGCGACTACGGCAGATATGCATGAAAATCATCCAGCTGCAGAGGCATCTGAAGTTGAAAACCAAGACCTTTCAAAGTCGGTGCAAAGTCCGGGCGAAGTCAGTGCACAAAAAGCAGAAGTTAAAATCCATTCAACTAAAAATCAAGTCAGTGCAAAGTCAGTGCAAAGCGGGGGCATTGTAGGTGCAAAGTCAGTGCAAAACAATTCTGTTGAGCATCGCACTGACTTTGAAGCAATACGTAGTTCTGCCTCGCTGGTTGATCAATTAAGTTCAAAATGTATTCCCAAAAATATTGATTTGATGAGTCCTACCGAATCAGTCACTTCATTAACAGGATCTCAGCGGGCCATTGCCGAGTTTTTATTTCAGCTTTGCGTCTGGAACAATTCCCTCGTAACGCCTCCATTAACTCGTCAGCGTTTGGTTTTGGAAACTGGTGTCAGTGAAGAAACAGCGATCTCCTCGATAAAGCGTTTACGCAATAAGTATATCATTGATCGACATGCTTATAAGGATGGAAAGGCTGGATGGACTCAATACAGATTTTCTGAGACTAGCTATAAAGAATTAGTGCATATGCAGCAGCTTAACGGTGGGCTGGCACGGCACAGCCAGCAATCACCAGTGATTCCTATTTCAGCTTCGATGCCAGTAAAACGGCAAGTTGCAGCACCTGCAATTTGGTTTAAGGATTTAGACTTCTCAAAGGTTCGTCCTTTTGGGCCAATGGCAGTCAATGCATCCATTAGAAACCTTGTGCAGGAGCGGCTCACACCGGATTTAGTCCAAGAGTTTATAAATCGATTCGGTCCTTGGCTTGCAACTCAAGGGAAAATTTCGAGTCCGCTGGGTCTTTTTTGTGATAAACTGAAAGAGCTTGCGAATGAGGGGGATTCACCAGTCTTAGCCATTATGACTGATGAGGAACGAAAGGCAGAGGCGGAATTTTCATTGCAATTTGAAAGAGCGAAATCTGAAATGGCAGTTCTTGCTAAAGCTAAAGAGGCTAAATCAACACAAGACCTGGCTGATCAATTCGAAATTGAATTTGGCTCTTGGCTATCAAGTATGCCTGTTGAATCTTTACACTCTCTAATACCCGGAAACCCAATGGCTCCTGTGGGTTCAGAGATTCACAAGGCCTTGATCAGAAGTTATTTTCAAGAAAATGTATGGAAGTAGTCATTTGGAGCAGAAGAGCGGGCTAAATAATAAGAACTCAGTCTGGATCTTAGTCGTGATCACGATCTTGGCTTGCGTATTTTTCTTACATTGAAGTCGGGGATTAGGGTTGTACTTTTGCCTTGGTGAGACCTTTGCGCATTTTCTCTAAGTTCTGCTCAAGCGGGGAGATGAGCTTTGCCCCGACCTTCATCGAGGATTTAATTTCATCTAAAATTCCTAGGTTAAATTTTCTGTGTCCACCGGCTGACTTTGAAGCAGGGACTAGGCCTTTTAATTCCCATCGCTTAAGGCTTGCTTGCGAGACGCCTAAATAGGCCGCGGCCTCTCGGGTTGAAAGCTCCTCTTTAGCATCAATGGATGTCGTGATCGA
>CANCBY010000169.1 GCA_947374445.1 Pseudobdellovibrionaceae bacterium | reverse complement strand
TGTTTAGCTGTCTCATTTTGAGACAGCTTTTTTGCATCTTTCGAGAGCTAAATCTTTTCCGCTAAGATCTTTTCTAATTCCAGTGGCAATATTCACACAGCTAGTGTCAAAACCAGTTTTATTTTCTGCTTCTGCGCGGCGATAGCTTACTGTATTCATCATCGAGCCAATATTTTTAAGTTCAGCAGCGTTGTTGCGAAGTCCATTTATTAGCAATGAACCGATTCGTTTTTGAAATACAGAGAGATTGAGATCTAGCTTAGTGACTACATCTGATCCCTTGTCGGTGTCAGAGGGTGTATTTTTGAAAACATCTGAAGATGCTTTTGCCTGCTCTATTCCCAGAATTTGTTCAAAAGCCTTAAGCGCATCTTCAATATTTTTATAGCTAGCTTCAAGATCTGAATTTTTCACGTCGCTTGAAATGACTTCATCTTCTAAGTCAATGCTAGTGTTTCCAAGTTCTGGTGGAAGCTGAAGTGTACTTTTTGAAACAGCAGCAACTTTAAATTTTCTTAAGAGGCCTTCCAGATCTTCAAATTTATTCATCAAGTCGTCTTGAAATTTTAAGTTTTTAGTTAAAGTAGAAACAGGTGAGAAGAGGCCATTGATTCTTATTGTTTGCTGCCCTAGGTAAGGAGAAAGGGCCGCGCTGAGACTTAGTTGGTTTGTCTGAATTAGAGATTTTAAGAGTGGAATTTTAACGGCACCATCAAGGTTTTCAGAATATACTTGCACCGCAGAATACGGACGCAGTTCTTTTTGAAGGCTGCCGCGCATTCTTGATTCGGAAACTGGGCTTTGCCCCATCGATAAGCTTGCATTTTTTTGTGTTGTGCTGAGATCGGATAGCATCTCACCAAGAATCATTAGGTAGAGCTTTCGTTCCTGCTTCAACGAAAGTGCAATTCCATTTGAAAGCGAGCTTGAGTTGGTAAAACGATCTTCTGTTTTGAAGACTCTCTTAATAAGAGCTACAGCATTTTTTTGATATTTTTGCTCGAAAGCCTCCCAAGACTTAATGTATTCAGTTTCAATATTTTGTGTCCACCATTCATCGAGTCCGACTTTGTCACTTGTGCCAAGGACTTCGGGCTTAATTTGACCTTGTCGAATCACTTCAAAAAGATTATCGATTTTAGTGAGCGTTTGTCCTCGGCGGAGGTAAACAGGAATATTAAAAATGGTTGGCCCTGCTCCGATATTCCAATCCTTTAGTTCATTTCTGTTTAATTTGAAATCATCAATCGTAGCAATTTTAGGAGGAAAGAATTTCGCCGGAAACCCAGCCGTAAAAGTAATAAGGGGTTCGTGTTTGCTAACTTCAGGCCCAGCAACCATTGACCCAATGAAATATTGGACTGGCTTCATAGTCATAATGCCGTTGATCGAGCTTGGAGTTGACGTTATTTGATCAAGAACCGGAGCCTTTTCTGGATCGGCTTGATATGCAGCTAAATAACCTGCGCCAGCGTTCCATAGGGGCACAGGTGCTCCCAAAGCGTTCCGGACCTGCACAAGAATTCGTTGCAATCCCTCAAACGTATTAAGCTTCGAGTCCGGGCCATAGTTTGAGCTTAAATAATCAAGAGGCGGTGTTGGTGGCGCCGGAAAAAGCCCGGGATACATCACTCGCAATCGTAGTTCTTTGTTGATCAGGTCCATCGCTTCACCAATTTTTGAGTCGTCATTGCTGTTCATCAATAAAGTAATCTGGTTTAGAAATTTAATGTCGGCCTCAGAAAAACCTTTTGTATTGGTGCTGATTGCAGCCAGAGCTTGTTTAAGCTGCTGCGAAACCTCAGCGACCTTCAAGCGTTGATGTCTAAAGTATTCAGCAGGTCCCGTAAATAGATCAGAAGTTTGTTCTTCATCCTTAAGATCAAGAGGTTTAACCCCGTTAAGAGGCATCACCCGATCAATATATTGAGGAAAGCCCGGACGATTGCGATACGCCTTTTCGTGAAGCTGATTGACGACGTTTGTATAGAATAGTTTTGAACTGCGATAAATAGCTGTGAATTGGCTCATGAACTGAGTCCAAGTTGCGACCGACATTGTGATGTCAGACATGTTTGATTCGCGCCAAGAGCGAATCATGTCTGTCATGCGATGGATTGTGAGATCTAAGTCTTCGCCCGAATTTTTTTCAGTCGAGGGGTTCCAACCATTTTTCTTCTTCTCGTAGAGAAGGCCTAAAAGATGCTCTTCTTGATCATTAAGACGATTGCTGTCTTTGATGTCATTGTAAGGTACTGCAAACCAACTGTGCATCAATTGATCAAGTCCCATGAAGAGACCAATCTGGCCTATTTTTCCCAGCCATTTAAAGCCAAAGCGTACAACTTTGCCTGCAGTTCGGCCTGGGACTGCAAGCATAAGAGCTTCGACTCCCAAGAAGACCAAAACTTTTGAAACAACAAATTTTTCAATGTAAACGGCGGCAACTTGCGAGGCCACCATCGACATCAAACCAGGAGCCCACTCATGGAGTTTTTCAATTGAGTAGTCTGTCATACTGTCAAAAGCCTTTTGGCAGCTTTCGTATTTTTTAGCCTCAGTGATTCTTGCATTCAGATCGGCAACACATTTTTTTGTTTCAGAAAAATGCGCGAGCTCACCAACGATGTTTGATGCCATCATTCCAACCGTCATCCCCATGTAGGGAATAAATGGTGTCAGCTTGCTGCCAGGTTCTAGCATGGCCTGCAGGGGTGCCGTAGCCCAAGAGTTCGCGAGCATGAAAGCCGCAAAACCCAGCTGACTATAGGGATCTTTTTGCGATTCGATATGTTGTTGAAGAAGGACAGGGTTGTCTCCGTAATTAAAGATCAAATGTTGTACGTTCAAAGTTCCGATTGCCAAAAAAAAAGTGAACGCTTCCATCGGGAATCTCTTCAGTGTTTCGACTGTTAAGAGTGCTCCCGTTTTTGAAAAGGCCATTGCAGAGTTGCCAAATTGAGATACAAATTTTTTGAGCTCTGGCTTTGGAGTCGATGCAAAGAGTGCGAAAAATTTATTACCTTGGCCGTCAACCAAATGAGCCATAAGGCCTGCAGGGTTAGAGCCTGCGGCTTTTTCAGCCGACCAGCCCATAACCTTTGGGATTTCTTGTCCTGCTTTAGATAGAAAATTAAATGAAATAGCCTGAGCTGGCACGGGCGCCACGACAAACTGACAAAACAGAATTCCAGCAAGCATCGAATTCAGAATGTGTTTCGTAGCCAATTTCACCGATAATTTCACAGTCACCTCAGGGAGCTCAATTGCTCCTGACGATCTAAAGAGCAAGGCCGGTGCCCTGTTTAAATCGAGATGAGGGGGTGAAAGTGGTGATCAGAAAGAGTCTTGTTGAGCAGGTGTCTAAAACTAAAACACCGTCTCAATTTGAGACGGTGTTAGGGTGACATGCACTATTTTGAGGAAAAATCTAAAATCGTGAAATTACTTTCTCTCGATCTTAAGAGTTTTAACGATGATGTCTTCAACAGGGCGGTCTTGGCTTGCAGTTTTAGCCATTGAAATAGCTGTAACTACATCCATGCCTTCGATCACTTCACCGAAAACAGTGTGTTTGCCGTCCAACCAAGGAGTTGCAGCAACGGTCACAAAAAATTGTGAACCATTCGTGTTAGGTCCAGCATTGGCCATAGATAGAATTCCAGGTTTAGTGTGACGAAGATCAGGGCTGAACTCATCAGCAAATTGATAGCCCGGTCCACCAGTTCCGCGGCCGATTGGATCACCACCTTGAATCATGAAGTTTGGAATTACACGGTGAAACTTCAAGCCATCATAGAAATGCTTTTTTTCTTTTTTGCCAGTTTCTGGATTTGTGAATTCTTTAGTGCCTTCTGCAAGACCTACAAAGTTCTCAACAGTTTTAGGGGCTTTATCTGCAAAAAGTTTAATTTTGAAAGTTCCTTTGTTTGTCTCAAAAACAGCGATCATTTCTTTTTCCTTTTTTGTGGTTTTCTTTTCTACTTTAGTTTCGGTCGCTTTGACTGCTTTTGTGGTTTCTTCGGCCTGTGAGCGAAAGCTTAAAAAGAGCAGTAAAAAAGCAAACGCATAAACCCAAACAACCTTCTTGAGATTGCTGGCAAAACTATATTTTGGCTGTGCATAGAATGACATTTTATTCCCCCCGTGATTCGCGTCTCAACGCATCATTGCTTGGTCATTTGAGACAACAAAAGACATTGAAAATCAGTAGCTTTGGCTCCTGCGAGGGTCAAGTTTTTTAAGAATTGCTAGCTGTGAAGCGAAAGTATGCTCTAACTGCGGCAGCAGCTGATCTGCCTGGATATTGAGCCTTTTTGCGATAGGATGCAGGTAAATTTGATCTGTCGAAATAGATGAGGATTGCTCATCGCTAAGGAGCCTTTGATACTGCTCAGCAAGACGCAGGAGATCATAGTTGCGAATTAGATGCTCGGTATGTAGCTGCCAATCAGAGCTTGCGAGAGCCAAGGCATGAATCATTGATTTGGTTGAGTGAGACTTCAAGTCGACTTGATTTTTTAAGATCGCAATTTGAACTGTGAACTCTAAATCTACAAGGCCACCTTCGGAGTATTTTAGATCAACAGGACCACGGGAGTTTTTCAAAAGAGAAATTCTGATTTTTTCTAGTTCAGAAAGTTCCTCTCCACGGATTTGTTTTTTAATGCAGTGATGAGCGACAGATGGCAAACGAGTAGAGGTCAACCAACGACCGCGAAGATAAGCCTGCCGTTCCCAAATTTCAGCTTTTGATTCAAGGTAAGTGATCAAGTCTTCGTGTGAAGTCATGAGAACACCTCCTGCCCCCGTCATTTTAAGCCGAGTATCTATCGCATAAAGTGAGCCACCTCTTTGGGTTTGAGTCAGGCGATTGATAAATCGGCGGACTATTTTATGATCTTTTTCTGTAGGAGATTTTTCTGTCACAAAAATGCAGTCGAGATCTGAGCCAAAGCCAAGTTCTTGTCCGCCCCATTTGCCGAGAGCCAAAATATGAGGAGGACGCTCACCCACCTCTTGAGCACAACACTCAAGCAAGCTGAGACAGATTGAATCCGCAGTGGCTGTGAGGTTTTTTTGTATCACTTCGAAAGATTCTTCTCTTAAAAATTCGGCCCCGCTGACGACTTCGGCAAGCATTCGTCTTTCAGCTAAAGCTTCAAGAAATTCGTCGGTGCTTTGATTATTGATGGAAGGCTCTTCGATGTTTCGAATTACGAGGCTATCGATCAGCTCTGGTCGAGAACAAATCATGTGGGCCAGATAAGGTGAGTGCGAAAAAAGTTGAACTAACATTTCCATCAAGGTCGGATTTGAGATGAGCATTGAGTAGAATGAGGTTTTTGCTTTAACTGCGATGAGAAAATCTTTTGTCAGAGCAAGGCCATTTGACGGTGGTCCTTGTTTTGATAGAAGACTTAAAAATTGAAAAAGAAATCTATTTCTAACTTCTAGATCGCGCTCTTTATTTCTCGATAGAACTGGCATTTGAAAGATTTCTGGCCAAATATTTGTGAGCTCCTCTGAGCTGAAGCCTAACTCCCGCAGCCAATCCAATTGCATGCTGAGGTCTTGAGGTATGTGCTGGGGTTGATCTGTGATTTTTCCAAGGAGATC
>CANCBY010000168.1 GCA_947374445.1 Pseudobdellovibrionaceae bacterium | reverse complement strand
GAATTACTAAAAACATTTCAGCAAAAAGCACAAGTGTTTAAACTAGCTCCCCGCACTCGCCTGTGCCGGATTGGCGAAGTCAAACGAGACTTGTTTGTATCGCTTGATGGAGCCATTGATGTTTACAAAGAAAGCAGCGATGCCAAATTAAAATGGGTGACTTCGATTGCCCCCAAAAGTCTCTTTGGCGAAGTTTCGTTTTTTTTAGGCCAGCCGCGCACCGCGGAAGTTGTCACTCGAACCGAAACTACGATCGTTCGCATTCGCTTTGATGAGACCTTTCAGCAATTGATTGATGCTCAAGGGGCCGAGTCGGTGATGCGTCGTTTTTGGCTGATCCATGCTCTGAATGCTTCAAGCTTATTTTCAAATCTGCCCGAAAGCAGCTTTGATCAAATCCTCAATGTCGGCGTGATGCGAAACCTGCCAGCCAACCAGACAATTTTTAATCAAGGCGACAAAGGCAATTTGTGTTGGGTGATCATTCAAGGCCAAGTAGAAATCAGTCAAGACGGCAAAGCCATTGCGCAGACCAAAAAAGGTGATCTCTTAGGCGAAGTCGCGCTGATGCTCAGTCAAGGCACTAGGACTGCTACCGCCCGCACATTGACACCAGTGATGGCGCTTGAAATTGACCAGACACTTTTTTACCGGTTGCTCTCACTGAACTTTGTGATGGGTTACCAGATCGAGCACCTAGCACGACTAAGAATCCACAAAGACCATGAGCGTGGACAAACAAAAGTAAGCCAAAAGTGATCGCCGAAAACGGCTTGCAGTCGGCTCAAAGAAGTAATTTGACCGCAAGATTGACAGCCACCAAATTGTCTCTTACCTCATCAGCTATGAAATATTGGCTGATGAAATCTGAACCCGACGTTTACTCGATTGATAGCCTTGCCAAGGACAAAAAAACTTGGTGGGAAAACGTGCGCAATTACCAAGCCCGCAATTTTATGATGAACGATATGAGCGTGGGAGACATCGTTCTATTTTACCACTCGAATGCTGAAGTCACAGGTATTGCGGGCGTGGCCACAGTTTCTCACGCGGCTAAACCTGACCCCACTCAGTTCGAAAAAAAATCTGAATACTTCGATCCTAAAGCCACCACTGAAAAACCCAGATGGTTTTGTGTCGAGGTGGCCTTCAAGCAAAAATTTAATCGTGTTGTCACGCTTGCTGAAATCAAAGCCGAAAAATCTTTGCAAGACATGCCGCTGGTCCAAGCCGGACAAAGACTCTCTGTGCAGCCAGTTGGAGAAAATCATTATAAAAAAATTCTCAATATTTTGGCTGCCACTAAATGAGACTCTTGCTAGCCCCCATGGAAGGAGTGGTCGACTCTCTTTTGCGTGATGTCCTCACGGGCGTTGGCGGCATAGATCAGTGTGTGACTGAGTTCATGCGAGTCACGACTCTCTTGCAGCCCGATCATGTTCTGTACCGCTACTGCCCCGAGCTTCACATGAATTCAAAAACCCGCGCTGGCACTCCTATTTTTTTTCAAATCCTCGGAGGGCATTCAGAGCCGATGGCTGCCAACGCAGTCCGCGCTCAAGAGTTGGGGGCCGCCGGCATCGACATCAATTTTGGTTGCCCTGCTAAAACTGTCAATCGGCACGACGGCGGTGCGGCGCTCTTGAAAAGTCCTGAGCGTATTTTTAATATCGTCAAAGCCGTCCGCGACGCCGTCGACAAAAATACTCCGGTCACCGCAAAAATTCGGCTGGGCTTCGACGACCCCTCGCAGTGCCTTGAAAACGCAGCTGCCGCAGAAGAAGCGGGAGCACACTGGCTCACTGTACATGCGCGAACCAAAACCGATGGCTATCGCCCGCCAGCCCATTGGGAGTGGCTTCCGCGCATCCGCGAAAAAATAAAAATCCCAGTCATTGCCAACGGCGAAGTATGGACTGTGAGCGACTATCACCGCTGCCGCGAAGTCTCGGGCTGCGACGACGTTATGATTGGACGCGGAGCTATCTCGAACCCGCTCCTGTTTAAGCAGATCCGAAATAACAGCCAAGAGTTTGATTCAAAACAAAACTGGGCAGAAATTAAGCAGCTCCTCCCCGGCTTCTTTAGGGCTGCTGAGATTGAAAAATCAGGTCACTTTGCACAAAGTCGGTGCAAACAATGGCTCAAAGGCCTTGGATTAAAGCACCCCGAAGCCGAAGAGCTTTTTCAACAGCTGAAAGTGATCACGGTGCCGGCCGAGTTCAAAACTCAGCTCGAGCACTTGCTCTAGTTAATTTTACGTTAAATATTGCATGACTTTATGTCTTTAGTGAGCGAGGCTTTCGCCATGAAAAAACACAACATTAAGATCGGCAGCATCATTAAAAAATACCGCGTAGAAGCGGGACTCACACAAATGGGCCTAGCTCAAAAGTTGGGTTATGAAATTCCTCAGTTTATCTCGTTGATCGAGAATGGCCACTCAAAAGCCCCACTCAACGTGGTCGCTCAGTTAATTCAAATTATCGATATCCCTGAGCAGATTATTTTAGCGGCTCTCACAGAGTCGTACACAGCAGAAGCAAAAGAAATTTTGCAAAGCGCGAAAAAGAAAAAATCAACGCCTCCAAAGAAGAAACGCTAGAAGAAACGCTTAAATAAGCGCTCATTCAATCTCGCTTTTTCAATTGAATCAGACTTTTCTGATCACTTGAAAATATGAGATTAAAGTTGTGCGCAATCCACTCCATGGTTTTTTGTGAGTAAAAGCTCACGTGAGTTGCGTCCTTTGGATACCACCACGAATTGAAGTAAGATCCGCTCTCTGTTTCGGCATGAAGCTGAGTCATTAAGAATAATGACCCTCCAGGCTTTAAAAGCGAGATCATTTGCTGCATTTCTATCTGCGGCAAAAAGAAATGCTCCACCACTTCCGTCGAAACAATAAAATCATAAGTTTGCGGTAAAGCCTGCGCCCGAGGACTAAAAAACGGATCATAGGCTTCAATACGAAAATGCTCCGTTTGCAGAAGAGATTGCAAAATAGGTTGTGGCCCACTTCCAAAATCTAAGCCCAATAGCTGCGGACGCACATCTGACTTAAATTCCACCGAGATCATTTGCACCATCGGCTGCAAATGTTTGAGATAGCCTTGATCTTGAATTGAGTTCTGGTGCGATAAGTAACGCTCTCGCTCGGCCTCAGCGCTTAAAAAAAATTGTGGGTCCATAGCAATCAAATCACAACTAGCACAATGCCAATAACTAACACCCACGCGGTGCTGATTGTTGACAGATTTACGCTCAGACCCGCCACAAAGCGGACAAAAGGACTCGTTAGACTTAACTGAGGAAGCGGCACCGTCGACAGACATAGACTCTTCATTCACTGGCGTGCTAAAAAGGTCAACGAAGAAACGGAGCCCCACATGAACTCAACTGCACAAAAAACAATGCCTGCAATTAAAATGTACTCAAAAGATCCTTGTCCGTATTGCGTGAACGCAAAAAGACTTCTAACGAATAAGGGCTTAGCATACGAGGAAATTGACCTCACGGATAAGCCTGAAGAGTTGCAAAAACTCAAAGAAAAAACTGGCTGGAAAACTGTTCCAATGATTTTCATCGGTGACAAACTTATCGGTGGCTACAACGACATGAAAGCCCTGGAGCAATCCGGAGAGCTCGATAAAATGCTAGGAATTGAGTCCTAACATCACAAAAAAATCACTGCCGAAGCTCAGTCCTTGGAACGAGCTCGTGCGGATTTTCAAAGAATTGCAAAAGCGCCTCGCGGGTAGATGCCACTGTCTTAGTTGAATTTACGAGCGAGTAAAGTGCCATGCCGAACATCAACCAAACTTGCGTCGTTCGCACATGAAATCGAAACTTGCGCAAAGCCAAGTCTTCGCCAAAATACTCTGCAGACAAATCTAACAATTGAATCAAAGATCTGCCGTACTCGCGGCCTTCTTCTTCGCGGGTCTGCGGAACTTTTTGGTTTTCTCGCCCCACCGGAGCAGAAAATCCCAAGCGCTCGCCGACTTGCCACAAAAGCCAAGGCCTCGCGGCCAGGGCCCGCCCCGACATCACCATGTCAGCACCCGTTTGATCGATCATGGCAAACACATCGTCGGCGGTTTGAATATCGCCGTTACCAATGATTGGAATCTTAAGGTGTTTTTTGAGCTCAGTGATTTGATCCCAATCGGCTTGCCCTCGTCGCATCTGCCCTGCGGTGCGCGGATGCAAACAAATCCAATCAGCTCCGGCCTCTTGCAGACCACCAACAAAATCGAGCAAGAACTGAAAATCATTTTGCGGACCCGCTCGCAGCTTCACTGAAATCGGCACAGACGAATTTTTTTTAGTCACACCCACAACTTCGGCGGCGTATTTGGCATCGCCCATCAAGGCCACACCATAATTATGTTTCAGAGCTTTTTGCACGGGGCAGCCCATGTTGATATCGATTCCGACCGCCCCATAGGCCACTAATTTTTCAACACTCGGAGTGATGAATTTTTCTTCGTTGCCTAAAATTTGCGGTACCCAACCCTCTTCTCCATCGGCGCGGCGAGACTTCATCACTTCGGGGGTGCGATCAAAAATTTCTCCAGGTAAACGCCGGCTGTTAAGCATTTCACTCGGCCAAATTGTTTTTGCATCTGCGGGCAAATAGCTGCGGGCCACCTCGCGCAATGCCACATGGCTGAGCCCCACCATCGGAGCCATGCAAAGTGGAAAGTTTATCGGAGTCGCCAAAGAGGGCAAAAAGTTGCGCGTCATTATCTTCAATTACACTTTATTTCGGAGCTTGGAAAGCATAGCTTCAGTTTGTGAAGAAACCGTCCCACGGCACTCGTCAGAAATCAGGCCATAATCAAGGCCAGACAAGCTCCCCTTTTCGGCTCGGCATTCTGGGGGGAGGTCAGCTCGCACGCATGCTTGCGCTTGAGGCCCACCGCTTGGGGATTGAAGTCCATATTCTCTCGGCCTCGCAAGAAGACCCCGCAGCTCAAGTGACTTCACATTGGCAGCATTGGCCTGCATTTTCATCGGCCTTCTCATCGGCATCCGAGGCAGCCAACGAGCAAAAACTCATCGCAGCCTTTGCCGAACACTTAGACGCGCTCACTTTTGAAAGTGAATTCATTGATGCTGAGTCGCTAACAAAATTTCTAAACAAATCTTCGAGCCCTCTACAAATCTATCCAAGCCTTGCGAGCATCGGGCTTTTGCAAGATCGCGCCAGCCAAAAACAGACTTTGCAAAAACACAAGCTACCCACGGCGCCCTTTATTTTGGTCGAAGACACCGCTGATCTACAACTTGCTTGGCAAGAACTAGAAGGCCCCTTCGTGCTTAAAAAACGTCGCAATAGCTACGATGGCAATGGCACTTTTTACTGCCGAAATCACAGTAACCTCAATACCTTAGAGCAGGTTCTCAAAGGCAATTCTGGCGGCTTTATTGCCGAGAAAATGATTCGCTTTCGCCGCGAATGCGCCCTGATTATTGTTCGCAGCTCTGATGGCTCATTTGCCGAACTGCCTCTGATAGAGTCCCATCAGGTAGATAGTCGCTGCGATTGGGTGCTTGGCCCGATTCAGCATCCTGAGCAAAAAAACGTGACCGCGAAAATCAAAAAAATGATGGCAGCGCTCAACTACGTCG
>CANCBY010000167.1 GCA_947374445.1 Pseudobdellovibrionaceae bacterium | reverse complement strand
CCCAGCCTTGGCGGGGGACACTATTCTGAGTGGGGCGAGTCCGAAGAAGATGCTAGGACTATTGTCGTCAAAAAATGTTCAAGTAAATCCGGAATGCTTCTCTGTAAAAAAGATAAGGCCACCTGCAAGCCGGACAAGTAATTTAAAATATAGTTCATGTAGCCGGACAGACGGTGATCTACGAGGCCCCAATGGGGTGCCTTGTTTTTATTAAATTATTTTACATCCACTTCAATAGTCTTAGAGAGCTTGTCGCCATACGATCGATGGGCAAAGTCCGCAAACTGCAAAGTCAGTGTATGTTTTCCCGGAGTCAATGTGAGTTCAGCCTCAGTTTGACCTTTGCCATAATGCAAATGAGTCGCATCGTTAATGACTGCTTGTCCCTCAGGGATGGACTTTGAATCCACTAAAATGTGATGATGACCGCATGTTTTATCGGCGGTCTCTTTGCCTGCCTCACAAATTTTACGACCCTCGATTGCCATTTTAACATGAAGTTTTGTGCCCACCACCGCGTGGTCTTTCGGCTCAAGAAAAGAAACACCTTCAGCAGCAAATGCTGATGAAGACAAGGTAGCAGTAATAAAACATAGGCTTGATATCATTAGGTTCATTGAATGACTCCCGGTTTAAGTTAAATTTAATTCATGATTTATGTAAACTCGATGCAAGTCAACGGATGCCGAGAGCATAGACATTATCTTTTGCTTAGAGAATGCAATCCGTTTTGTCCCGTGCTTGGTCCTAGTAAGCCTTCTCGCATGAGAATGAGCGAACTTTTGAGTTTTCACACGAATATGAAATTTGAATGGGGTTGCAGCAAACTTCGCAGTCCTCGACATAAGAGTGAAAGTCCTCAATTGTAATGTCGATAACCATTGAGATTTTTTCGAAGCAATAAGGGCACTTAAAGAATTTTTCTACTTCATCCATCTATTAATCCAGATTTAGTTCGCCGAGACGGCCAACTCGCGAAGTTCGCCAGCACGCTTGCGCAATTCTTTGACCAAAAACTTCAACTGCTTGTCAGACAAGGATTGATGAAATTCACGAATGTAGATTCGAAGATTTTTAATCCATTCATTTATAGCGGCCTGATATTCAGGAGGTCGCAAGGACTCAGGATTGTATAAAGTTTCTTTGACCCAAGCTCTTAGTGCGGGCTTGTCCTTTCGCAAGTCATAGAATTTTATGATCTGAGCCTCACGGTGGCTCCAAGAGGCTTCGATCGGAAAAGGAGACTGTTTTATGAAGGCATCTAGCTTTTTGTCTTGGGCGTCAGTTGGGGAGTCGTGCCAGAATTCAATCCACCGTAAGATTTTCTTTTTTTGGTCCTCGAACTGTGCGTCTTTTGTTTGTTGTTTTTTTCTCAACTCATCAATTTCTTTCAAAGACATTTTTTTATTTGTTTCGAAATTTTTTTCGTCGATCTTATCGATTAATTTCATCATTGGTGCGTCGGCATATTTAGCTAAATCGCGAAATTCTGACTGCACCCAGTCCCACATATCGACGCTCGTTGCTTCTGAAATTTTTTCTTTTTCAATCGCATCAGCCCATTTATCAAATCTTTTAGCCCATGCCGGAAATTTTTCTTTTTTTAACAGCTGTATCGATTGGTAGACCTCCTTTGTGAATTCTTTTTTCTGCTCAGAGTTGAGATCAAACCGCGAGTCCACCGCTTCAACAATAAGAGTGTCTGCCCATCGAACAGCAATCGACAGGCGACTGCAAGAGGAGAGAGAGAGAAGTGCAAGAAGAAGTGAAATAACAGAAAGTGAAGGAGAGGATTTCGGAAAACTATTGGCCCCATGCATCTGCAGACTCCTTTGGTTTCAAGCGCACAACTTACCTGCGTAGAGCTACTCCATTAATTGGCATTTGTGGTGCTATTTTAGCGAAAAATTTTCTTTTGAATTGGGTCTCAGCTCTATCGGCCCTAACGCGCAACAGTGGGTTTCTTAGATGCTATTAAATATGATGAAATCTGTACTGCCAAAAAAGAAATTCCTTTGATGACCTTAGAATAATTATTTGTTTGAATTTATTTATGCAAAATAAAAAATTAGGCTTTAAGCTTTGTTGGATTTTTGGCTTTGTTGGATTTTTGGCCGGCTTCATTGGACCACTTATTTTGCGACCCGAGGCCAATCAGGGCCCCTTGCTCGGAATTTTGATCATGGGGCCAATGGGGTTTGCTGCAGGTATTGTATTTTGGCTTCTAGGAAATAGGTTTTCTTGGAGTGCAAATACAGAACGGCAAGTGATGCGCCTTGGTTGTGGTTTGATTGTTTTTAGCGTTATAGTAGTTGCATTTGCCCCACACCCCAATTGGATTGGTCGGCTTTATGAAGTTGAGTTTGTTAGTTGTCGTGCTGTCGCAACAGAAACTGAAAATGTAATTGCGAATTGGCAAAAGCGTATTGAAAGTGTGAGTAGCCTTTTGCCGCGACAAGGCTGGCAGGATGAAACAAAAAATATGCTGAGAGACGAACCCGGTTCAATTCTGGAAGCGAATATTCTTTCTGAAAAAAACGTAAAGAAAGAAAAGTCGTTTTTGAAAGAAGAAAAATTTGTAGCCTATGCGATCACCTATAATGGTTCTCACCGAAGCTCTTTCTACATAGCTCAATCATGTATGCAGCTCCCTGTTGACAACCGAAGTTCCTATTTTGTGCCTGCTGATATTATGCATCTTGTCCCAGATAAATCTCGGCCTTGGCCACCAACGGTTATTGGCGACCTGCTCGTTAAGGCGACACTCTTGCAGGTGCCGGAATATTTGCGATTGTTGTAATTGCTAGAGCTTTTTTAAATTTTAGCTTTGTGGTGATAGCTCAGATGTTAACTACTGACTCGCAGCCTTAGCATCGTTCAAAACGTCAGGTCCCCACATCACCACAGAGGTTGTGGATAAATACTTCTGAATAAAAGCCGAGAGAGAAGCGGCGCCCTCATTCTGCCAGTACATCACACAGTTCGGATCCAATGAGTGTGAGCCATGGGCCGTATCTTGATAGTTTTTGACCATCGCTACTCCGTTGTTCACAAATCCCAGAGCGTGTCCCATCTCATGCACGAGCGTACTTTGCTCCACGAATCTGGGAACCGGCCCTGTCGGTGAGCTGCCAGTGGACTGAACGACTTGTTTAAAAATCGCAATGATCGGTGTACCTGACAGGCTCACGCCAATCACGCTCTGATCTTGTTGAGTGCCGTTGTTGAAATAGCCCTTGAGAAAATAAATATAGAAGCGCGCCTCAGTGTCTGACGGATTGCTCTTTTTGTAATTCGCATTGAGCGAGAGGATGTCCGTGGTTGTCCAATCGGTTTTGTTTTGAGTTGGTATTGAGCTCATGTCTGCGAGCATTGTCGGAATACTATAAGTCGGCGCTGTTGAGCGGAACTGAAAGATCGAAACCATATTATCCTTCAGAATATCCCAGTACTGCGCGCCCTTGGGAGTAGTCCCTACATAGGGCTCAGCTCCTGGCTCGTAGTAAACCTCGAACGTGAACTTCTGTGTTGTTTTAAAGTAAAGATTCGAGCTTGAAAACGGAAACTGCTGAGCCGGATTAGCTGCATCTTCTTGTGTTTTCGAACAGTTCTGAAAAGCCAAAGCCGTCATAAGACAAAGCAAAGGCACAGCCACGCGCATGAGGTTTCGATTGTTAAGCATGTATTCTTTTCGGCTGAATGTGGTCTTGAATTAAGACTGATTCTGAGCATTTTATCGTCTTAAAGTGAGACATTGCCGAATTGCTCTAATCCAAAGCCTCGACCTAGGTCTGGCAGCTAGTTTGTGTAAACGCACAGATCGTCGTAGAGTGTCAATATGGCAGCCGTTCTCTATTATGGTTATGATGATAAGCTCCCCGAAATTTTTGGCAGATTTTTTGAGATGCGCAAATCTGACGCTGGAGAAATCAATAGTCTCACCCGAGCAGCCGACCAAAAAAAACTTGATGAGGCATTGGACGGTATGTCGTTTGATGTTGTTTACATCGATCAAGCGGCGCTCGACAAGCCGCCGATAGAATGGCTGGCCACGTTTCAAAAACGACGTCCTCAGTTTAAAAATCCAATCATCTTGACGGGTCTTGAGCGAGATCCCGCAAAAATTATGAAAATGATTGAAGCTGGTTTTGCAGACTACCATGTCAATCCGCCTGATAAGCCTTTGGTGCTCGAGAAATTTAAAGTCTATGCAACTGGACATCGAGACTCGTCGCTGAAGCAAGTTTACTCGCTAAAAATGAGTCAGGCGGCCGACGTTGCACGCCCTGGTTTTTTGGAGGATCTCAGTGAGTTTGAGTGCCATTTCCGTACTTCTCATCAAGTTCCTGTAGGAGAGTTGGTGATACTTTATGCGGAGTCGTTTTCGGCGACTGCAGGGGTTCGGGGGGCAGTGCTTTGTCGGTGCTCGGCCACAGTAGAACACCAATCGTTTAAAGGGCAATATTCAGTGACACTTTATTTTGTCGGTCCGACGCCAGAAGTGCTTACCGATATCCGCAATGCTCTCCGCAAAGCCTATGCTGCGAGCAAAGCTCAGAGCTAGAATTTTTCATAAAAATCTTTGGTGGTAGCCTTTGCTCTGTCGATTCAATCGTCAGTGATTGAAAAAAGAACATTGTTTTTTAAATTTTAGCAAGAAGCCTAACTCTGGGGTAAAAGACACTTTCGAAGCAAACCCCTACAAAGGAAGTATTCGTGCAGTCATTAAAAATTTCTTCGGTTATTTTGAGTGTCCTATTCTCTGGAATTGTTAGAGCTGAAGTTCAGAATCAATGCTCAGGCGAAATCGTTGTGGTTAGTTATAATTGTGCCAACATGATGGAAGGTTCCAATTCACTTGCAAAGGATGATATTCGTTTTTATCTGATGGAATTTCAGGCCTGCGAAAATGGAAAGATAAAGGAGCTCGACCGCTCTATCATGGGGCTCTATGTGAAGGACCAGGCAGACCCATCGCTTGTGTATGGAATTTATGACGACAAAATTAAAGTGAACTACTCTGAGCAAAGAACGACACTTCCCGATCGAGTTGATGACTTGACGGTTCTAGCTCCGAAAAGTGCAACGATGGCAGTGGGTGATCTTCGCTTCAATCTTTCAATGACAACTGAAAAAGCTCCAGACTTTGAAGGTGCAAGTGATGACCAATCTCACTTTATAGGCAGTTACCAGAAATTAAACAACAAAGGCCAATTGTTGGGCGGCGGTGAGCTTAGCTGTTCGATCTCTCGTTAGTTGATGCCGTGCTATGAGCCCCCAGACGTGCGATTAATCGGGGGCTTTAATTCAGTTTTCGTCGCCATCAGGCGAAATTCTTTTGGATTTCATCACCTTAGCTTTAGAAATCTATCAAAAACCCTCAAAATCCTTCAAAAACCGTTGATTTTTGACCCTCAGCAGCCTACAACTTCGAGTTCAATTAAGGCTGATACTGGCAGTCGGCATGGGCCGGCGATTAAAGAAGATTTAGATGGTGGTTTTTCCACGAACTAAACGCCCTATCGGAGGAAGGAAGCCAATGGCTTATAAACAGAAGACGCACTCTGGTGCGAAAAAACGCTTTCAAGTACTTGCAAGCGGCAAAGTAAAACGCAAGCAAACACGCCTGCGCCATTTGAACTCTCACA
>CANCBY010000166.1 GCA_947374445.1 Pseudobdellovibrionaceae bacterium | reverse complement strand
ACATAGTCGCGGCCCTCAAAGTTTTTGATCTCTTTGCCCTCAGCCACCAGGGTGCCAACTCCAGTGGGAGTGTAAAACCCTGGGATACCAGCGCCGCCAGCGCGGATTCTCTCAGCGAGAGTGCCTTGGGGGCAAAACTCAAGCTCGAGTTCTTTGTTGAGATATTGTCTTTCAAAAGTGGCGTTTTCGCCGACGTAGCTTGAGATCATTTTTTTAATCTGGCGAGTGTGTAACAAAAGGCCAAGGCCCCAATCGTCAACTCCGGCATTGTTACTAACACAAGTCAGATTTTTTTTACCGGACTCTTTGAGTGCTAAGATTGAGTTTTCAGGAATCCCGCACAAGCCAAAGCCCCCTAAGATCAGAGTCATGCCATCTTGAATGCCTTCGATAGCAGCCATGGCGTTGGGGTAGACTTTGCTGTTGGCTTTGGCAGCGGTATTCATGAGTTAAGCTCTCTCGATGATCAGAGCGACAGCTTCGCCGCCACCGATGCAAAGAGTTGCTAATCCATAGCGCTTGCCGTGAGTTTGCAGAGCATGCACAAGAGTTGTCAAAATGCGCGCGCCGCTGGCACCGATCGGGTGACCGATGGCCACAGCTCCGCCGTGCACGTTGACTTTTTCGCTAGGGATTTCGAGTTCTTTTTGCGCCGCCATTGTGACATTGGCAAAAGCCTCGTTGATCTCCCAGAGATCGATTTCCGAAACTTTGAGATTGGCTTTGTTTAACGCAGATTTAATTGCTCCAACAGGAGCCGTCGTGAACCATTTTGGGTCTTGGGCAAAAGTGGCGTGAGCTACAATTTTTGCCAAAGGCTTAAGGCCGCGTTTTTGGGCTTCAGACTCACTCGTAAGAACAAGGGCTGCAGCTCCATCATTGAGTTTTGAAGCATTGGCTGCAGTGATAGTTCCTTCTTTAGGATCAAACGCCGGGCGAAGACCCGGCATTTTATCAAACATTGCTTTGCCTGGCTCTTCGTCCTTTTCAAGCAAAGTAGTGCCCTTGCGATCTGTGATTTCAACGCCAACGATCTCATTCTTGAAAACACCCTTTTCCATCGCGGTCTGTGCTTTTTTGTAAGAATTGATCGCGAACTCATCTTGTTCTTGACGAGTCATTTTGTATTCTTTCACGCAAAGCTCAGCGGCAGTCCCCATGTGAAAATTATTGTAAGGATCCCAAAGGCCATCTTTGACCATAGAGTCAACGATGGTGCCAGGTCCCATGCGATAACCAACGCGAGAGTTTTCAAGAAGATGGGGAGCCAAGGTCATGTTTTCTTGGCCACCAGCAACGGCAAATTTGATGTTGCCAAGAGCAATAGCATCGGCTGCCAACATCACAGATTTAAGGCCTGAACCGCAGACTTTATTGATGGTCAAACAAGCTGTTGAATTATTAAGTCCCGCAAAAATAGCAGCTTGGCGGGCAGGAGCTTGTCCGACTCCAGCAGTCAAAACTTCTCCCATGATGCACTCTTCGATTTCGTTCGCAGAAACTCCGGCGCGCTTAACGGCCTCGCGGATAGCGATAGCTCCAAGTTTTGGGGCTGGCATGTCTTTGTAGATACCTTGAAAGCTACCTACTGGTGTTCTAACAGCTGAAAGAATGACTGCTTTTTCCATAAAATATTCCTCGTTTTGTTGGGCTTGAAAAACAGCCGAGACTAGGCCACACTTTCGACATGATTGTCAAATTCTCACGCATATGTTCAAAATCCGACTCAATATCAGTCTCCCTATCCGCTGTTTTCTTGTGCAACTCTATTTTGCTGTTCGCTGGCATAAGCAGTCAGCAGGCCAAAGCTGCAGACTCAGCACTCGCTGTTCGCGAAAAAGTAGTGATTTCTATATCTGAAGGAAACCTAAATTTGGTGTCGTCGCCTTCGATTAAGGCGCTGAAAGTGGTCTTTTCCGAAGGCACCGAGGGAGATTATCTAGTAGAAAAGAAAGGCTCTCAAGTTGAAATCCGCAGCAGAGATCAGCTTTCAAAATCTGAGTTTTCAAAGCCCGTTTCTGCGGCTGGCAAAAAAAAGAGAGAGCTTGAAGTTTTGCTTCCACCTAATGATGAGATTGAGTTTCATGTTTTAGAGGGCTCTGTCTCTGTGAGTGGTTTGAGTCATGAGGTTCTAGGCCATGTGCTAAAAGGAAAGATGTTTTTCAAAGATTGTCAGGGGGCAAACTTAACTTTGCACGCGCAAAAAGCTGAGGTGTCGGTTCAGGACTCTCAAGGGAAGATTTTTGTCGATTCATACTCGGGGGCTGTGAATTTAAAAAATTACAGCGGAGATGTTGAGCTGCATAATTTTTCGGGAGAGAGCAATCTAGAGAAAGTAAAAGGCTTTTTGTCTTTGGCTTTGGGTTCCGGCGTGACCAAGATTTTGTCAAGCTCTGGTAGCTTGCAGTTCGAATTGGGTAAGGGTGTTTTAACATCTCAACTTTTTGCTGGGCGGATCGAGGGGCAAAGCGGTGAAGGAGCTATCAATGTGACATTGGCTTCTGAGAATGATCTCAACCTCAAGGCTCAGGCCGGAAAGATTTCGGTTCAGACTCCGCAAAATTCGGGGGCTCTGCTGAATATTTCAACTCAAGAAGGCGAGATATATGGCCCTAGTTACATGCGTGTGGCTCGCGATGGTGGAAATAAAACTTTGCGTGGGCGGCTCAAAGGCGAAACACAAAAATCTTCGATTGTGATTCGTGGGCAAGAAACGGTCATCGTTATCAAGTGATCAAATAATTTGACATCATAAAAATCTCAGTCCAATGATGGTGAGCTATGGCAAAAAACGATAAAAAAACAGTTGCAAAAAAGCCACAAAAGAAGACCGCAGGCGGCTCTTCTTCTGGAGCTAAAGCGGCTGCAAAAAATACTGCAGATAAAAACGCTAAAGGTGCAAAACCTTTAGTGAAATCAATTGTGAAAGTGGCGCAAAAAATTCTGGGTAAAGCGGCTTCAAAAGCAGCTCCAGCAAAGCCTGATGCAAAGACTTCGGTGAAGGCGGCTGCTAAGGCCCCATCCGCTGAAAAAGGCAAAGCTGTAAAGCTAGGCTCTTCGCTGCCGGAAGCTGTCAAAGCTCCTGCGGCAAAAAAAGATTCTAAAAAAGCTAAAAAGGCCAAAAAATCAAAAGATGACGAATTGGATATGGGAGATGACCTCGTCGGCGATGACGACATGGGCGCTGAAGATATTCCGGATTTGGCAGAATTTGAAGAACTCGAGATCGAAGAAGTCGAAGATCTCGACATGGACGATGATGATGAAATCCCGGCCAAAGTGGCCTCTGGCGATGAAGAGGTTGTTCTTACAGATGCCGAAGGTCGCAGATACTGCCGAGTTCGTGATTGTGATCAGATATCCGTGGTCGAGGGTTATTGCCGGTTTCATTACTTGCAGCTTTGGAAGAAGATCCAGATCCGCCGTAAGATTCTTACTGATGGTAAGCTTCAACGTTATGTTGAAGAGCTAACAGCAAGATATCCTGATAAATTTTTAGAAATGATCCGCAAAGATTTGCGCGCGGAAAAAGATTTCCATGCGGCGATTGCTGAACTTGAGATTGATGAATCAGCGATTGATAACGAGTTTGAAGACGAAGCACAGAACTTTATCGATGAAGTTCGTGGAATGTCTGAAACCTCGGGAATGTCTGACGATCAAGAAGAGTTTTAATCTGCTGGGCTCTAGATAAGAGCCCGACACAACGAATTTTGAGTAAAAGAAAACCTCCTAGTGGAGGTTTTCTTTTTTCTTCTTCCCAGAAAACATCGATGGGCCTTTTTCTGCGATGACAGAGTCTTCATCTTCTTCCTCTTCAAGTTCGATATCTTCTTCTGAGCTGCTTGGAAGAACTTCATCGGCTGCTTCTAGTGCGTCTTCGGTTTCAGGCTCTTCGACGACTAAGTCTTCGCCTGCTTCGCCAAGCAAAGCGTCGGCTTGGGCTTCAAGCTCACTGTTGACGGTAGAGTATTGCAAATAAACTTTTTGGTTGTCGAAGTCGTACTCTTTCCAAGATCTTGGAAAGTCATCCTTTTCAGGATCTTCAAAGTGCTCGTTCATCATGCTGGCAATGGCGTCGATGGCGTTGTGTATTCGGTCAACGGCGTCTTTGGTTTTGGTTGAGTAACCAATTGAAACTTCGAAGTTTTTTTGTGATAAACGACCGTTTTCAAGAGCTCCAACGCGAAGCAGTATTTCTTCCGAGTAAATGCGCCCTTCAATGATCAGCTTGTGTCCGCTGAGCTGAGCTGCAAAGCCCTCGCTAAAGACGGTCTCAATTTGTTTTAAGTACTCCGCAGGCAATGCAGTCCACTTCTTTGATTTGGTCAGACGGGGTTTCATTTGCAAAATCTCTCCTAAAAATTGACTCTTTGGGGCGGAGTTCCTATAACCCGAGCTCTCAAGGGATACAACCTTGAACCTACCGGGAACTGTGGGTTTTTGAGGTGTGTTTTAAGAGTTCAATGAGAGTGGGTTTATTTTGGAAAGCAATCAGAGCAATCAACAAGATCAGACAAAAAACATTCGCAATTCAGATGTTGGCGCCGGTCGTGGTGTTTTTATTTCGACCTATGGTTGTCAAATGAATGTCAACGACAGCGAACGCATGTACAGCCTGCTCGAAATGTCGAACTTCACTCCTGTGAGCTCTGCGGATCAGGCTGAGTTGATTATTATTAATTCTTGCAGTGTGCGCGAAAAACCTGTGCACAAAGTTTATTCAGAAGTAGGGACCTACAAAAAACTCAAAGATAAAAAGCCGACTTTAAAAATAGGCGTTGGCGGCTGTGTCGGAAGCCAAGAAAAAGAGGCTCTTATTGCCGATGCTCCGCTGATTGATTTTGTTTTTGGCACCGACAATATCGACACCTTGCCAGCACTCGTGAATAAGACTTTCTCTGGAGTTGCAAAGACCGCTAAAGAGCGAAAGCAAAACCTGGTCGACACAAATTTTCGTCATCGCGAGCCTTATCATATCGAGACCTTGGTGCGGAATCCAGGCGTTGCTACATTTGTGAATATCACCAAGGGCTGCGATAATTTTTGCACTTTTTGCGTGGTGCCTTACACTCGTGGCCGCGAAAAATCGAGACCCCTTGAGCACATCCTTACTGACGTGAATAAGCTTGTTGAGAGAGGCGTCAAAGAGGTGACTCTGCTTGGGCAGAACGTAAATTCTTATGAGTCTGAGTGCGGAGCTGACTTTGCCAATCTAGTTGAGCGAGTAGCCAAAGAGACTGGCATTGAGCGCATTCGTTTTACGACATCGCATCCAAAAGATTTTGATCAAGCCCTTGTTGAAACTCTTTATCGCAATCAGCCCAAGGTTTGTGAGTATATCCATTTGCCTTTTCAAAGCGGAAACAGTCGAGTGCTCGAGCTCATGAATCGCGGTTACACTCGCGAAGAGTACATCGAAAAAATCAAGATGATCAAAAAAGCGATGCCAAATGTGGTGCTCTCAACAGATATCATTGTGGGTTTTCCTGGTGAGACCGAAGAAGAATTTCAAGACACACTCACAATGGTTGAAGAAGTTGGTTTTGAAACTATTTACGCGTTTATGTACTCATCAAGGCCGATGACCAAAGCTGCAAAAATGGATGGCCATCTTTCTGAAGAAGTAAAATCAAATCGCTTGAATCGCTTGTTTGATCACCATGACAAGCTCGCCT
>CANCBY010000165.1 GCA_947374445.1 Pseudobdellovibrionaceae bacterium | reverse complement strand
TATTGCGACGCAGCATCTATCGCTCGAAATGGACAAGACTTTGCCTTGAAGCAGAGATTCCTTTTATAAGGGTGAAGTTCAATTTTATTTTTTAGAAAATGGTCGCGTAGCTCAGCTGGATAGAGCAACTGCCTTCTAAGCAGTAGGTCTGTGGTTCAAGTCCACACGCGATCACCAATCTTGTTAATATCCGAACGAAAAACCGACAAGTTAGAATCATCGCCAGAAGCCTTCTGGGCGATAGCCAGCGAGCTGATCTGTTCTTTGGATTCTTCAAAACGAACCAATTTAATCTGGTGATTAGGAATCTCAACAGTATCCGCAAGTTCCATGAATACATGAAACCCTTCAGGCATCATGACGACTTGCTTGAGTAGCTTTTTAAGAAGGCGTTTTTTCATTGAACCTTTGGCTTTTGCAAACCCACGCTGAAAATCACGCAGACCTTCTTTGATCATGCCGACAGAGTCTTTGACCATTTCTTCATGATCCACATCGTGACTCATGCGCAACAGTCGATCTTCTAATTCAACTTTCTCTTTTGATAAAATCTCGAAAGTCTTCATCGCAAATTTAAGTGCTTCAGGACTTGCTTGGCTTTGCATAAGAAGAAGGCCATCTATTTTAGTCTGAATATTCTTAAGTTGTTCCCTCATTGAGCGCTTCTCGCGAGCCACATTAAGTGACTTTACATTCCGCATCTGGCGAATATTGGTTTCAATTTTTCCTAAGTAGCCTGCGTCTTGGATTGCAGCCCAAACATAATCAAGAACTGCCGCTTCAACGTCTTGAGCGGGAACCCGATGAAACTGACAATCGGTGTTGCGATGGGCTTGAGTGTGTCCGTAGTATTTGTGAACTTGCTTTTCGCCATGTGCAGCCTGTCCAACCATCGGCGAACCACATTCACCACAACGTAAAATTCCAGACAAAATGTAGAATCGATCTTCCGCACCTTCTAGCCTGACTCTTTCAAGTTTCTTCGCCTCTGCAAGCAGACCTTGAGCCAAATCAAATTCCGCTTGCGGAACAATTGCAGGCCAAGTTGCCTTTACCAATTTGTATTGTTGGTGCGGCTTCAATCTGCTCTGATCCTTTTTCTTATTTTTTTTATTAACCTCGTGAAAGCCAGTGTAAGCCGCCGAACTAAGTAAGTTTGTAAGTGTCTGGCAAGTCCACTTATCATTAATCTTGAGCTTTCCAAATTTTCCAGAAAGTTTAGGTCTAATTTCTTCTTGAGTTAATTCCTTCACTGTCTTGGCGCATGAGCCAGTGTTCAAGAAGTGGCGAAATATTTTTCTAACATCTTTCGCTTCGTCCTCATTAACAATATAAGACCCCGGCTTGTCCTCGTGCTTGTCATAACCCAAAATAGCACGGGCACCATTCATCAAACCACGCATCGCTCGGGAATGAGCGCCGAGCGCTACACGCTCACTAATTTGCTCTCGTTCAAATTGAGCCAAATTAATCATATTATAGATCATCATTTTTCCAGCGGGTGTGGTCGAATCAAATTGTTCCTTGATAGAAAGAAACTGAGCTTCATTTTTTTCCAGCTCATCCATCAAGTTGCAGAAATCATAAATATTTCTCGAAAGCCGAGAAAGGTCAGTGACAAGAATGAGATCGACTTTACCTTTTTTAATATCACTCATCATGCGCTGATATGCGGGCCGACGAGTGTCTTTCGCTGAAAAACCATCATCAATATAGTAGTCAACAATTTCACCCCAGTTTTTGACTTGGGAATTTTTTAAGTCGGTGTAAGCCTTTAGGCGATATTTTTGATTGTCGAGAGATCCTTCTATTGCAGAGGCTTGCTCTTCCGTACTAACGCGAATGTACGCTCCAAGTTTAAGCCGCATTGGGAACCCCTTTATCATCCTTTACGGGACGCCCACGCTTGTGTGAAAGTTCAATCATTTGAGCGATGAGATTCCGAACCTCTTCGGTTCGCTCACGGCTATTGCCGGACTCATCCTTTATAAACTCCAAATTAATCACTTTCACATCCCTCATGGTTTTGCTTGCCCCGTTCTAGCGGGGTTTTTTCACGTCTTCGAGCCTTTACGCTCAGGTCCAAACTTCTTTGCTGCCTTACGAAACAACTCAATTAGCTCTAGTGCTTTTTTATTAGAAAGTGAGTCAACCACCATCAACAGAATGAGCGCAGTTGGCCCAGGCTGCCTAAAGCCGGTTTCGTACTGGCTCATAGTGAGTTTCGCAACTCCAAAAGCCTCGGCCATTGACTCCTGGGTAAGCCCAAGTCGCTCTCGCGTTGATTTAATCTCTGCTGGACTCATGCGGCCTCCCCATCTTCAGATATAGCATTGCTATACTCTGCCTGTCTAGATTTTTTTGCCCGCTTGGGACTTTGGGTCAAGTTCCTAGATTTCCAAAGGTATTCCCGAAGTGCGTCGGGAACGATGCCCGTCTTTCTGATTTCTCGAATTTCGAACTCAAGCAGAGACATATCCGTTAATGTGCTTTTGCGTACGGCTTGAATATCGTCATCATTGAATGCTTCAAATATTTTATCTATGATATGAGCAAGAATTTGCTTTCGCGTGACCCGCGCCATTTCAAAACCATCGCTTACCTGGTTCAACATCTTCTGAAGCTTTCGCTCATGCTCAATTGATACTGTAACCTGCACTTCATCTTTTTCTTTTTTTGTATTTGATTCCTTTTCTTCTTCATTCATATATCCACCTCCTATTTTAATTATTATTTCCTAATTTGTATTCCCACCCAACTCCGCCCCCTGGTTCCTGTCCACCTTCACTCAACTCGTTGGGTGGGGGTGGACAGGAAGAAACTTGTTTCAAGGGGGCGGAGTTGGGTGGGTCCCATGTCTTTGATTTTTCTTCGATTTTTTTCATACGGCCTCGCTTTCTGGTGAGTTTCTAAATGAAATGGATTTTTCATTTAGATTTCTTTTAGAACTTCCCGCTGCGACGATTTGCTTTGTGACGACTTCTAAAAAATTCTGAATCGAATACTCATGCGTACCGAACCGAATTTTCGTTTTAAGTCCCAGTGCCGTGAAATCTGGGTATTGAAAAATACCGGGAACTCGGTTCGCATCTGTAAAGGCTTTGCCTTGAAACCCACGGCTGACCGCAACTTCGTTTGCCAGGCTACCGCAGGCAAAAAGAATCAAATTGATTTTCGAATAGTCCAGATACGCCAGCCCAATTTTCGAATAGCGACTTTGCGTCTTCGTAGTTTTCTCAACCTCATAAGCGCAGCGAACCACACCATTTGAGGTTTTAAGATCAAAAACAACATCTGGTATTCGGTGAACGCGAGCTGATCCAAGAATTTCATAAGTGTCCAGCGGATTGCTCATTAGATCGTTTTCAAGCCAGTAGCGGCTAACGAGTCCGGTCTGCTGTAACGTCATCACAAATCGGGCCGCAATTGAATCATGGCCAATGTATGCTGGCAATCTGGAAGAGCGCGCAGACTCCCGGAACATTTGTCTACGAATCTTATGGCTTAAGAGCAGAACATTTTCTGAAGCCTGGGACTGCACAAAGAGACCGTCTTCTGTAAGCGAACGCCAATAGCGGTAGTTTTGTGTAGGACTCATTCGACAAATAAAATCGTAGAATAAATCTTTCGTGAGAAATCCCCAGCGTGCGGCAAACTCTAAAGCCTCCTTTTGAATTTGATCGTTCATCTGCCTCATTTGGAATCCTTTATCTGAGAACTTTGAACCAAAACAAAATGGCCGAGTTCGATACGACCGTTTTTCAAGTCTGGTTCGACCCATTCAAGCGTAAATTGTGACAAGTTTGAATTTTTTAGACTTTCAGGAATTTTCAAATCGGAACCGACAGTCACCTGACGGATACGAACTTGGCAGGTGTCTTTACCAGCCAACACAACGCCTGAGCCTTCAGGATTTCCGCACTTCGGCAAGTGGCTACACCCGGACAACGCAACTACCAACGCCAAAAATATAATTTTCATGCGGCCTCCTTTTGTTGGTGAGCCGCTTTTGTTAACAGCTCATTGACGGCTTCGGTCTGCTCATTTCTTTGTTTTTCATCTGTAGCTGTGGGCATTCCCGCTGGAGCTGACTTCTTAAGTTTCGGGATCACTGGCTTATCGAGATCAAAGTTTCGTTTGAATTTAATCCGAACGGGAAGGCTCCCGTTTGCGTGTGGTAGAACCATGATAGCCTCTCCGACACCAAGATCTTGCTTAAAAAGATTCGGATGAAACTTGAACTCCTCAGCTTCCCTGACAGAGCCGTCGCCGGTTTTAGTGGCCCCCATGAAACCGTCTTTTTGTCGCTCGGTAACTTTGGCCGTCTGAATTGTTCCGATGACTGATGAGAAATACTCAGCCGATTCAGGTTCATTGGTCCTCATAAAGACCTTCAAATTTGAGTTAGTCAGAATCGTATTTTTGACGCCAGCGCCAAGTTCCTCAAGATCGCCTAACGCCTGATGGGCGAAAACAATCGCGACGTTCGCACTTCTGGATTTGTTAAGCAGTGTCACAAAACTCGGTGTCAGATACTCAGTGAAATCATCTAAGTAGACCGAAAAAAAGTTGTTGTGCTCTGATCTTCCTAAGTGTCTTGACGACACGGCACTCTGAAGACACTGGAGAATAATTTTTCCCGTGGCTTTACCAAGTGTCGGAATTTTTAGGGCTGGCAACTGACAGTAAATGATTTCACCGTTTTCAAGCGCGCGCTCCAAATCAATATCTGAATTTTCGCTATTGAAAAGCGTTGCCGTTTCACCGACGGCAAAACTTTGAAGTTGTGCGACAAGGCCGCTCGTTCGTTGCTCGCGGTCTTCACGTTTGAGGCTTAGGAAATCTTTGGCCCATGCCTGAAGATTTGAATCCGTCGATTGACTTGCGAGGTTCGCCAAATGCTTTTCATGCTTAAGGCATTCGATCACTCGGAACGGAGTCGCTTTCACCTTGGCGCCTTCCAGTAGAAGCAGGCAGTGAAGAAAGGCGTCGTACTGAATACTTTTGAAATATTCATTTTCGAAATTCAGCGCCGCGAACACGCGCTCTGCTACTTCAAGCACAGACCCATTCGTAAACGGATTGAATGTATGACTGATGTCCACGTTGCAAAGTGACAGAATCCTAAAGTCGCCCTCTCGATGATGCCTTTTTGCATAGGCGTAAAGCTTATCAAGAAGGCTACGGTCAGATTTTCCGTCGATAATAAGAAGGCCGCGGCCCTTTTTAATGTCGTCAACAGCCCAAGGCACAATGACTGACTCAGTTTTACCGGCGTTTGTAGTGCCGACAACCTGAGTGTGCATCCGTCTGTGTGACTGCTTGATATGAACCGATTTACCTTTTGGCGTAATACCAGCAAAGATAGAATCTTCGTTCTTGCAAGGGCCAATGACTTCGTTTTCGATATCGGTTTCTTTGAAACTCGCAAGTATCTTGTTTTTGATCTTAATGTAGATTGCAAGAATGCCGACGGTGATACCGACTGCGATGCCGTAGCGAAATTTAATGTAGCAGGCTACGATCTCCGGCTTGAATTTTAACCAGCCAACAAAAAGAGTGGCCATCGTTACCAGAAGTATAAATCCTCTGTCCGTCATTTCTGATTTTTTATCTTCACTCATAAGTATCACCTCCTTCTTGTAGTTTGAGTGCATCACTCAACACAGCGTCACATTCGACGCCGGGGTTGAGTTCAATCCACTCGCG
>CANCBY010000164.1 GCA_947374445.1 Pseudobdellovibrionaceae bacterium | reverse complement strand
ACAGCCCCAGCCTTGAAATCTTCACGCCCTAGCAAATGCCTGCGACCGGCAGCCACCACCACAATATCAGCTTCTCGAGTGTACTCTTGCACCGACGGTGTGCGCGAATGACAAACCGTCACGGTCGCATTGGCCTCGGTCAAAAGATGAGCCATTGGCTTACCGACAATATTGCTTCGACCAACAACCACCGCGCGCTTGCCAGCCACTGGAATTTGATAATGTTCAAGAATGCTCATCACACCCTTCGGAGTGCAGGGCGAAATTTTACCTCGTCCTCCCCACAAAAGACCTAGCGAAGCATAAGTCAATCCATCGGCATCTTTCTCGGGACTCAAGCGCAAAAGGACTTCGTCCGAGCTTAAGTGTGGTGGAAGAGGCAGCTGCACTAAAACAGCATCCACTCCTGAGTCCGCATTCAGATCATCAATGCACTTATTGAGTGCCGCTTGGGTGGAATCGCTTGGAAGATCAATACGGGTGGAGCGAATGCCAAGGTCTGTGCATGATTTTTCTTTGTTGCGCACATAAACCTGCGAGGCAGTTAGATCACCCACTAAAACCACCACCAAATGAGGGGGCCGGCCAGCCGCTTTTTTGAAGGCTTCGACACGGGGGAGGAGCTTTTCGCGACGAACTTTAGAAACCAATTTGCCATCTAGAATCATCATCGGGTTCTCCTCTTGCATAGACGTTGCCATGGGCATCGCTTGGAATGTCCAGAGACTCGCAAAAAATCCAACCAAATTCAATGCTTGACCCCTTCCCGGCCCTGCATTAAACCGACAGAAGTTAGTCTTTTTAGTATGCATAATTTGGGGGCACTCATGAGCGAAAAAGTAAAACTATCTAAAGATGGAAGCTCGATCGATTTCGTTCAATCCGAGGCACTACCAACCTCAATGAAGAAATTCCGCCAAAGCCCAGAAATCGAAGGATTTTACAGGTTTATCTACGAAAATGACCTGCAAAAAGAAGCCTACGAAATCCTTGATCGCATCATCAATGAGCGCCGCGACCAAAAATTAGCGCAAAAAATGCAGCAAAAAAACGCCGCAAAAGAGGCCTCTCAGCGCGTAAAGGATGAAGCCAAAGAAGAAGCACGTCGGCAAAAAGACGCCGCAAAAGCCGCTGAACTCAAAAAAGCTCAAGAAGCCAAAGAAAAAGCAGACAAAAAAGCTGCCGCAGCCAAAGCTCACTCAAAGGGCGCAAAGCCAGTGGCTAAAGTAGCCGCAAAATCTCTGGCACCTAAAGCCGCTGCAAAACCCGCAGCAAAATCTGCTGCTAAAGCGCCCGTTAAAGGCAAAGCTAAAAAAAGATAGTTCGCGCTTCGGACCTGATCACTCAATGATTTGAGTCCAAGCCGCCCTTGTTTTCGCAAGGACCTCTGCTGCCAGCTCATTGGCAGATCCCCGGAGGTCCTATGCAACAAACTCAAAATCACACTCGGCAAATACTTAAGCTCAATCAAAAAGGCCAATCTTTGGTCGAATACTTGGTTATCGTCTCATTGGTCGGAGTTGGCTCAATAGCAATCATGCGAGCAGTTGGAAACAACATCTCCTCTCAATTTGCACAGGTGGCAAAGGCCCTCGGCGGTACTGTTGAAGGCAACGCCAAAGCCGAAACAATTTCTGACAATATGTACAAGAAAAAGGATCTCAAAAACTTTTTCCAAGGCAGCTCCGGCAGAAAAGATTCTGGCAATGGCTCATCTGAATCTGCGGCAGAATAAAAAATTCTCAAGCATGCGAGGGCAAGCTGCAGTCGAAGCTCTGGGTATTAGTCTAATAATACTCTTAATTTCAGTCTGCCTTCTCGCTTGCTGCTATTTGGGGATTCTGAAAATCAGCTCTGAATACATTCTTCACGAGGCCTTAGTCTGCGCCGCCACGATCAGCATCGACAACTCGCCACAAACTTGCGATCTCGTGCTTCGACAAAGATTAAAAAAAGTTTTGGTCTTTCAAAAAATTGAGAAAATCGAATGGCTCAAAAAAAGAAAATCAATCAGAATAATCATAACGACCTCGGGGCTTCAAAGAGCACCTCTTGGATCGCTAAAAATACTCAATTTAAAATTCGAAAAGAATTTGGCTCTGCCACTGCAATAACAGCAACAAGACGCTCATTGCGAAGGCAGCAGGGCTTTGGCGCCATATTGCTTTTGGCACTTTTGCCTCTGATCTTAGCCCTCTTGATTGGAATTTTACTTTTGCTCTCGACACAGCAAGCACTCTTAGGTGCAAAACAGATCTGTCGCAAAGAGCTTATATCCTTTGAGAAAAAAAGTGGTGAGCAACTGCAAACCCTCGAAGCCCTCAACTTGCAAATCAAAGCCCTTCGCATCGAAGAGCTCAAACTCAAAGCAGAACTTGCTATTGCCATCGCAACCGAAAACTGGCCAGCGGTGGCTATGGTGAAAGCGAGTCTTACTGTCGTCAATGAACAATTTCAAAATATCAGTTTTCAGCAAAAAATTCTTCTTCAGCAAAACAAAGGCACCACAGAGTACGTCCGAACTAGGCTTCCAATCCAAATGTCTCACACAGCAAAAGTATTAGCCGAAAAAATCAAAGGCTTTGTGATTCTCAATTTTGAGTTGGTTTCTGTCACGATAAGCCCCTTGGCCGTCCGCCCGGACAAACCCAGCAGCTCCGCTCCCGTCTACGAACTTGAAGAGCCTTTTATCCAAAGGCAAAGCTCGCAGGTTTTTTGGAGAATAAAGATTTATATCCCCCCTACGAGCTGGACTGCCAAGTGGTTTCGATCACAAGTCACTTGGAAAGATTCTTGTGGTGGCAGCCTTCAGAAAGAGAAAATTCAATGGCAATCAATTCTTATAGAAACGAAAAAGGACAGATTCTGATTGAGGCCCTCAGCCTGACTTTTATTTTAGCTAGCCTGCTTGTATACCTGGGAGTCTTTTTTACCAAATCAGAAAACGCATTTAAAAAAAATCAATTTATGGAGGTTTCTCATGAACGAAAAAATAAAAATTCTTCTACAAGATAGAACAAATAAATTTATTCTTGCAGCCCTAGGCATCTCAGCGTTGTTTCTGATATTTGTCGGTACAACCTCCCAAGCAACAGACAAAAATCCGCAAGAGCACGAAGAGGCCTATTCTGCAGACACAGTTATCCCAAAAGGATTTGTACTTGTGCCTATTGAAATTCAAAATATTGACTCGTTAGCTGCTTTGATCGGATCGTATGGGGTCATTGATCTATTTACGACTCCACACCCGGGGCAAAAATCAGGCTTGCGCGTGGGTCGCAGGCTCAAGCTTTTGCGAGCTCCGCTCAATCCACAACAGTTTGCAGTACTCGTTCCAGAAAATGAGGCCTCGCTTATATTGCAAGCCAGTGGGCCTTTTTTGGCAGTGATTCAAAATCCTGCTGACCATGGACAGAGCGAATATTACGACCACAAAGCCAGATCAGAAAAAGTAGAATCAGTTGAATATTTCAAAGGCGGACACAAGTGAAAAAAATTAAAGCCATCGCAATCTCATTAATTTTACTTCAAAACTCTGTCGCTCGTGCAAACACACCTTCTTCGTCAACATTTGTCATCCGCACGGCTTCGTCATCATCTGCGGACTTTACAAAGGCTCTGCATAGCTCGAATATGATTTCATATATTGAATGGTTGCAGCTTCAGCAATCTCATGGCAACGAGACTTCAACTCGATTAGATGAAGCGCTTGAATTGATAGCTCAAGATCCTCTTGCTGCTTTTGAAAAAATGAATCAAGAGACTCAAGAATTACAAAAAAATATTTTAAATCAAAGCTCGCTAGAACTGATTGTTTCAATTCTTATAAAAATGTCAGAACTTTTTGTTCCGCAAAGACTTCAAGCTTCTGCTAAAGATCGAGCCCTAGAGCTTATTTCAAGCCACAGCTCAATGCTCGAAATTTCTAATTTTAAAAACTTTGCTCAAGCAAACTCAGCAGCAAGTATTCATCTTCCGAAAAAGCAAAAGCCTGATATTTTAGACACCAAATATGTCGTAATATTTAAAAGTAAAAAAAACAAAATAAGTGGTCTTGAGGAGTCTCTCCTTTTGATGGATGGAGAAATTCAAGCTTTAGAAAGCTTCACTCCACCCAAGGGCGATCATCAATGGGTGCTTTTATCTAATAGTTTCAGCCCCGTAATTTACATAGGCAAATGGGCCCAGGCATCAATAAATTTAATTACAAATGAAAGTTTAAAGCCCTTAGCAGAAGGCTCTTGTAAAAAAACTAAAATTATTAGTGACAGCTTCGAGGTTCAAACTCAAGGAAGAGTTTTTTCTTCGGCTTCATGCTTTGAAATTGCAAAAAGATCTAGCGCAGCAGGGGTATTTAACACAAATATCGAGCCCAATTCATTTATAAAAGATGATGACTCGCACTCTCGCGATGCTTGGTTTGCGGCAGGCTTGATTGTCGTACTTGGCGGGGCGCTCGCTCTAAAGGATAAAAATATTTCTTTTCGCATGCCCGTATTTCATTAAATTAAAAAGGCGCTCATTTCTGAGCGCCTTTCAAGTTTATTTGATTAATCTAAAAAATTATCTTTGTGACGGACCAGTTGTTGTCGTCGTATTCACTGGAATCGGGTTGCCTGATGGCTGATATGAAATGGTTCCTTGAGTTGAATAATCAAATCCAACCACGCCATTGGTACCAGTACTCATCTGAACTTGTTGAATACGATACATCAAAGACTGAAGCTCAGTTTGCAAACTTGTAAGAGTTTTCGCTTTTGCGATTTGAGAATCAGCTAAACGCTTTTGCATATCCATCTGTTGTTGGTATTGTTGCATCTGCATTTGCATTTGTTGTTGGTACATCTGCATTTGCGCCGCTCCTCCATCACCCATCATGGCACCCGTGCTCATCATAGTACCGCCGCCCATCATGGCTCCGCCACCCATCATGTTGCCGTAACCGCTCATTCCACCCATCATGGCGCCACCGTTCATCATGGCTCCGCCACTCATCATGTAGCCGCCGTTACCCATCATGTTGCCGTAACCGCTCATTCCACCCATCATCGCGCCACCATTCATCATGGCTCCGCCACTCATCATGTAGCCGCCGTTACCCATCATGTTGCCGTAACCGCTCATTCCACCACTCGCGGGGTAGCCCATCATGTATCCACCGGGCGACATAAAGCCAACACTGCCATTTGCCATCATGCCGCCCATGTTACCCATTCCACCACCGCCGTTAGGACCATTCATGCCCCAAGGACCCATTCCCATATTGTACATTCCGCCACCCATAGGTGAGCCGTACATATTTTGTGGATAGCCGAACGCGCCACCTTGTGGTCCGTACATTCCACCCATACCAAATGGACCCATCATTCCACCGGAACCGTTAACCGAACCCGTGCCACCCATGCCGCTTCCGCAACCGAAAGCTCCCGATCCAACGCCACCGCCGACGCCGCCGTAGAATCCGCCGCCACCGCCGGAACTACCACCGTTCATCGCACCTGACAGAGCGCCCATAAAATATGGGAATCCGTAACCTAAAGAAGGATAGGACTGACTTTGAAAACCAAGCTTGGCGTTATTATCAGAGATGTATTGATTCTGTTGCTGGCCGAAATACATGGCAGCAATACCAAGTCCTACGTTGGCGATAATTTCGCCGGTGTTGGAACGCTTTGGCTGAGAAACGTAACCATTTCCAGCAAGCATACACTGAACACAACC
>CANCBY010000163.1 GCA_947374445.1 Pseudobdellovibrionaceae bacterium | reverse complement strand
GTGAAAGATCCAACTCCTGAGCAGTTGTCTGCAGAAGCAAAAAAGATGGCAGTTCATTACGAGGCTGCCGGACGAAAATGGATTTCAGCTTCGCCAGGAACATTGTTCGTGATCGCAGCCGGAAACGATGGAACAAGCAATGATGCTCTACCAACTTTTCCAGCCAACGTGAAAATGGACAATACAATAACGATCGCTGCTTCTCATGGAGTGCAAAGTCTTGCCACATTCTCTAACTACGGAATGAGTGTTGATATTGCAGCCCCTGGTGTAGGCATCGTTTCTTCAGTTCCTGGCTTGACAGGCAATCGCTTGCTTCCAATGTCAGGTACATCGATGGCATCACCTTATGTTGCAGGTGTTGCTGCTCGCGCGAAGGAGCTCAATCCAAAACTCACTCCGCTTGAGCTGAAGCAGATTTTGATGGGCACAGTGGATAAAAAAGACTGGCTAAAAACAAAAGTTATCAGCTCTGGAATTGTGAACCCCGCTCGTGTTTTTGCGGCAGCTGAAAGATCAAAATCAATGACGATCACTCAGGCTATTGAAGCTGCAAAACTAGGTGTAAAAGATCAAGTTGACACTTTGATGGCTCTGCCAAGGTTGCCAATGACACCACTGATGAAAGAAATGAAGGCTTTTGCCAAAGAAGTGGTCTTGTAATTCGTATCCCGATTTCTGTTTAGTAAAAAGCCCCGGTGAACCCGGGGCTTTTTTTTGCCTCGAGGTCGCAGCCAACTGCAGCGAGCCAGAGTGAACTTCTTGATGAATCACTCTCCATTTTTGTTTAGACTTTGCACGTGAACATCCTCGCTCTTTGCGGCAGTAACCGCTCTCACTCTTCAAATCATGCGCTTCTCGAAGCCGTCCGCAAGCTCTTGCCAAGCGGAGTCACCTGGTCACTTTTTGCAATTAACTCCCTGCCTTTTTTTGCACCCGACATTCAGTTCGCAAAAGAACTTCCACCCAAAGTTGAAGAACTTAGGCAGCTTGCACTTAATGCTGATCTCATTTTAATTTCGACTCCAGAATACGCTCATGGAATCCCCGGGATTCTAAAAAATGCGCTCGAGTGGCTGGTGGCCGAAGAGAGCATGCAAAAGCCAGTGGCCATCATCATCGGAAGCCCCAGCGGCGGCGAGTACGTAAAGCAGCACCTCACCGAAACACTCAAAACAATGGACCTGCTTCCCAGCGACGACCTTACGATCGTCGTAAAAACTGCACGTCATCAGATTTCTGAAAGCGGCGTTGTTTTGGGCTCAAAGTTACGAGATGAACTTACAGGTTTTGCTGCGACGATTTGCCAACGACCATAAAGCTAGTCAATGACTGAAATTCAGAAGCAGCTCGTCTGGTGAGCTAGCTGGAGAGCCTCTCTTGCCGTCAGACCCATCCCAATTTCGGACTCAGTTTGACATCTTAACTAGTCTTGCGAGGGGCATCGCCCGCGATCTTTTTGCATCAGTCCTCGGATCGAGGGGCGGTGCCTATGTCAAAATTAAATATCCGAGCAAAACAACTCAAACTCTTCAAGCAACTTAAGATCAAAAGGGACCACGGCGGCAGTCTCACTATTCGCAAGAGACGAGCCCGCAGGCCTTTGAATCTCAAGCAAAGCCATCACATAACCATGAAGTCTCATCATGCGGTGGGAGCAAGGTCCTTGTTTAGACACAAAAAGATGATCCTAAGCCTGATAAAAAGGAGCTCTTCAAAGTTTCAAGTGAAAGTCTACGAGCAAGCTATTCAGGGCAACCACATCCACCTGCTAGTAAAGGCTCAAAACCGAGAGGGACTTCAGAACTTTTTCAGGGTGATTGCAGGGCACATAGCACAACGAATCCTAAAAGAATGTCCCCTCAAAGAAGCGCCGGGCGGTGCCCCATTAAAGTCCACAGGTTGCCAGAAGAACCAGAGGAAGTTTTGGAGCTACTTGCTGTACTCACGAATCGTAAGCTGGGGGCGGGAGTTTAAGCTTGTTGTAGCCTATATTCAGAGGAATACTTTGGAGCTTTTGCATGCGATTGCGTACCAGCCTCGACATGAAACCAGGATCAAAAAACTAAACTCGCCCGAAGCCGACCTTCATTTGAAGGCCAAACTTTTTTGAAATCTCTGGTACGGGAGCTATATCCCAAAACCAAGAGCCCGCAAGATTTGGAATAACAAAATTCCCCAGCGATGACTCTTGAAGAATTTTTTCTCCGTTCGCATCGTAGAAATGCTTTTCAAAATCTGTCCAAAACAGCACACTCGATCCTCGCCGCGAAAACAGCTCGAGCTGCTGCCAGTGATACTGCGACATCTGTTCTTCAATCAGCGAACGCAAAGTCTCGAAATCATCTTTTGAATTTGCATGCTTTAACCATTTTTCAGCCGACTGCACCGCTGGCAGAGGGAGCTGCGACATCAAATTGGCAGAAATCACTAAATCTGCCGAAGGCAAATCTAACGGCGCCAAATTTTTAAAATATTTTTTAAGATCTGCGACCAAAAAACTTTCAGGCATGCCCCCCGCAAGGTCTCCCTCGAGCAACTCGATCCGAGGGTCTGATTGAGCCCGTTTTCGAATTTCTAGCGGGTGCACAAGATCAACTAAATAGATTTTTTGAAACTGCGGATTTTTTTGCTGGTCAAAAATGCTCTGCGGAATATCAAAAAGATGACCGCTCCCCAAAATCATTATCGACTTCGCAGACGCTCTTTTTTCTTCAAGAAATCTTTCAACCAATTGATGGCAATTTTCAAGGTGAGACTTCCAATTGTCTTTTTGCCTTGTGGCCCGCGCTCGAAGTGCGATCGATTGCTTGAGATGTCCCCATTTTTTGGCCTCAGCTGAAGCCGGCGTCACTAAATATTCAAACCACTCTAGAATCATTGATCGAGTTTAAAACAAATACCCGCCTAACACGAGGACCCTCTTTAACACTCAATCTTTGGTCCAGACGAAAACCAACAAACGAATCTTGCAGCCGACTTTCAGTTGAATGCTCAGTCGGCTGTTCGATCCACTGCCCAATCCACTGCCCAACCCACAGCTCAAGCCAATGCTCAAAGGCCTCTTCGTCCTTGTGCGGAACTAAAACCAGACGTCGTGCCTTAAGATGACCTTTACTTTGCAGCCCCAGTAAAATCTCGGTGATTTTTTGACCGCCCACACCGGCAATCACAACATTTCCAGTCAATGGCACATCAATCGCTTCGGCGGTACAAGGATAAAAGTGAGTGTCAGCCTCAGTCGCCCAGCGGGCACGCAAAGCTTCAACTAAGTGGGCCGCCTGATCGACAAAATGAACTTGCTGAAATTTTTTTGATTTGAAAGCGACAATTCCCAAATAGCCATGATCGCAGCAAAGATCCCAGACATCAAAGCCGGGCTCGAGCTGCTCATAAATAAACTGCAAACGTGTTGAAAGCACAAAAACAGGCTACGAAATTTTAGGAAAATTGCATAGCACAGTGTTTGAGAAACTCAGTTCGCGTTTCGGCCTTTGACTTAAAGTGCCCACGCAAATCCGATGTCGCCGTGCTACTACCAGCATCCTGCACGCCACGAGCAATCACGCAATAATGTTTTGCATTGATGTGAACGGCCACATGCTCGGTCTTTAAAACGTATTGAAGACAATCAGCAATCTGCTTGGTCAAACGCTCTTGCACTTGCGGACGTCGTCCGAAATACTGCACAATACGATTGATTTTAGAAAGCCCAATCACGGTCTTGCTAGGAATGTAAGCCACCGTCGCTACGCCGTGAATTGTTTGAAAATGGTGCTCGCAAACGGACAAAACCTGAATGCCTTGCACCGAAACCATTTGATCGTATTCCATTTCATTTTCGATCACGGTCATTTTTGGAAAGTTCTCTGGGTTCAAACCACTAAAAACTTCGTTCACATACATTTTGGCAATGCGATGAGGAGTTTCTTGAAGAGAGTCATTCGACAAATCCATACCTAGCACTTGCATGATCTCGGTAAATTTCTGCGCGATGATTTCAATTTTTTCTTTTGAACCTAAACCAGTCTCAACCATTGGAGTGGGGCGCACATGGGCTAAAATTTCTTCGACAGTCATGACTTTTTTAGTTTTTTTACGATTTGGCATAGGCGCCAACCTAGCCCAAATTGGCGAGCCTGTCGATAGTTTGAACAGGGCAATCCTAACATGCTTTGATTTGAACTCGCCCTAACAGGTTTAAAGCCATTTAAAGACCCAAAAGATAAGCCTTCAAAAGGATGTATTTTTGCACTTCGACATGGGTGCTCTAAAAATAGAAGTCCCAAAGAACCCAAGGCACTCTTACTTTTTCGTAACTTTTGGAGAAGCTCATGAAATGGCCCTCACCCAAAATTCGCCCCCTGACTCGCCCATTGATTCAGTGGAGCCTAGCTATTTCTGCATGCTCTGTGCTCAGCGTGGCTCACGCTCAAGAGTCTCAGCATTATCAAGCACCGCCCCTACTCAAGGATAAAAACTTTATCAACAATGCCATCGGCCTTCAAATCACACCCCGAGGCATGGAGATCTTTAAAACCAAACTCAAAAGTCTGATTGTGACCACCGCTGATTTTGATCCATCTGATGTGTCCTTTGATCCTTTTGAAAAAAAGTTTGATAAACCAATTCCTTGGGATGACTTCAAACTTTCGCCGGCAAACCGCCAAATTCTGGATCAAACGAAAAAGTTTTTGTCAGAACTTTTGATCGGCTTTTCTTTGAATGAAGTGCAGCCGTGGATCCTCGTCGGAGGCTCACAATTCGAAGCCCGCTTTTCTAGATTTGCCCTCGTCACCGACGAAGAACTCTTGCATTTGCTCGGAAAAACCACGGGAGCCGTACTCGCCCTCGAAGTCGAAGTGCAAGAGGCCAAAATTTCTGCCGACTCAGTGAAGGTTTTTGATTTAAACAATCATCTTTTTAAAAAGCCATTCGGAATGACAGATCTCTCCGTCAAAATTGCTGGCAAAAATAAAAAACCTCTCAAAGTAAGACTGCCTTTTTACGTTAATATTACTCCCGATTCGACTTTGCATTTTGAAGCCATCCGGGTCGAGAGCAATCTCTCGACTGTCGACATTGAACCCGGCTATACACAAATTTTATCCCCGAGCATTTCGCTCACAATTGATGATAAAACCTATCAAGTGAATCCAAAAAAACTCGACAGCTTATTTGAGAGCGGCAAACCAATGATGGTCGAAAAGCTCAAGAGCTTTCTGTCCGATTTTGCGCAAACTGAACTCCCGCGCATTCTCAACGAGAAGGTTCAAGCCTCAATGGTCAAAAAACTCGAAGAAGTTCAGCCTCTTTCGGCTCCAGGTTCTTTGGACAAAGAGGACCGCTTTTTTTATGGTCTTCAGCTTGGACAGATCAATCAAGACAAAGCCTTATATCTCAATATGAACGCTTACGTCGAGGACGACCCAAGCCATCCTCACGCCAAGCCTCGCGCTCAGGACAAATCAAGGGGCGCACCCTCTTTCACTTTGGTCGACCCTTCGGCTTATGATTGTGGCGTATCGGTAGACCGAGGATTCATCAACCGACTTCTGCAGCTTTCATTTGAGCGCAAGTTTTTTGAAAAAATTCCAATCAACAGTGGATCCACGCTCAGGCTCACGGCCGTGCCGACCGTGGACTCTATATCCACAACTACTCCTCTGAAAGTTGACCCGCAAGCCGACCCCAAACAAACGCAGATTAAAATCCAAATCTCGCTGCAAGTGCCAGCTGGCTTGGTGCAAGGAATTCAAAAGCTTGCGATCAGCGATCACTTTGAAATGTCGATCCAAGCCTTGGCTCAGCTCAAAGAAATGCCCTTTCCGGCCTGCGG
>CANCBY010000162.1 GCA_947374445.1 Pseudobdellovibrionaceae bacterium | reverse complement strand
TCAGCAAAAACTTTGATCGCATCTTCGTCAGACTTATCTTTCAAAGAACGATGAACTTCGTTTGTGATTGAAGGCACCACATAAACTGTGAGCGCCATTTTTGCACACTGCTTAAGAAATACTCCTGCAGCCGTGTCTGGAGTTGTGGTTGCAAAATTCTCGTAAGACTTGAGCAGCGCCTCATCATCAGCTTTAACTTCAACAGCAAGCTCTTCTTCCTGCCAGCCTCGTCGCATAGCCAAATATCGATGTGTCGACTTGGTTTCCATCAAAGACTTTACGGCCTCTTCAAACTCAGCATACATATCAAATTTAGAGTGTGGTTTAAAGCCTTTCGCTCTCTTCGAAATCACTCGTCCGTGATCAAAATAATTTTTTTGTACAGAAACGCGCAAATCAGGATCATTGGCAATTTTCTCAATGAGAATGTCCTGCGCTCCCTTAAGAGCCAAGTCATAGGAAACAATTCCAGCAGCCACATTCAAAAAATTCTTGGCCTTCATCTCCATCGTCGCATCATCTTTGATCGTGCCATGACCAAGATCCCAAATCCACTGCGACAGAGGCTCTAGGCCTGCATCTCTGGCAATCGTTGCTTTTGTTTTTTTCTTTTTCTTGAATGGACGATAGATCTCTTCTAGTTCACCAAGGTCAAAGCTGATATCAATTCGTTTCTTGATTTCTTCTGTTAGATTTCCTTGATCGCCAATTTCTTTGAGTAAAAAAGTTTTGCGCTTCATAACCTCATCGAAGGTCTCTTTGCCTTCAATGACTTGACGAATCTGCACTTCGTCTAGATTTCCTGTCTTTTCTTTTCGATAACGGGCGATGAAGGGAACTGTACCGCCCTCCGCCGACAATTCTAAAACTGCGGCCGCTGATTTCGCGCTCACACCTTTCGCACAGGTCGCGAGAAACTTCTGTAATAATGCATCCATTTTTTTGAGCCGATCTTCGGTTGGGTTTTCGATCAATTTAGAAACTAGTTTAGTTATTTACTTATTTATGACGGAACATAATCAAACCGTGGGTTGGATCGTAAGGAGAAACCCCGACGGTCACCTTATCGCCCACCACCACACGGATGTTGAACCGTCTCATCTTGCCGCAAAGTTTTGCTGCAATTTCGACTTTATTTTCGAGTTGGACTTTATAGAGACCCCCTGCAAGGGCGTCTACAATTTTACCTTCAAGTTGTGCGAGATCGTCTTTTGCCATGCATGAAATCTTATTAAGGTTTGTAGTTACTGATCAAGACTTTAGAACCAGTTTCAAAAAGAACTTCAAGTCTGTCATTCTGAACCTGAATAATGAAGCCCCATCCCAAAACTTTATGCATTAATGGAGTGCCTGCTTCATAAGTCGATGACATCGAATAGGGCTGAGCTTTTTCACCGCCATATTTATTTTTATAGTCAGACCACTTTTTCAGATCATCTACCTGGCTTTTTTCAGCAGCCAATTTAGCTTTAGACTTCTTCTCAACTTTAACTTTAGGAATTTTGGGTGGCTTTTCAGCCTTTGCTACTTTTGCCGGCTTTTCAACAATTGCCTGGGGCGGAGCGGCAACAATTGCCGCTGCCTTCGGAGCCTTTTCAGGTTTCGTAATAACATTGGCAACTGGTTTTGCTGCTAACTTAGCCGCAGGCTTTGGCGGAGTCTTCGTGGGAGCTTTAGAGACTGGTTTTGCTGTCGCCTTAGCTGTTTGCTTAGTTGCTGTTTTAGTAGCCTTTGCTGCCGCTTTTACTGTCGCCTTAGCTGTGGCTTTCGCCTTTGCTGGTACTTTTTTTGCCATTTTACACTGCCCTTTTAAATTCCAAAGAATTTTTATAGTCTAAACATGACCTATTTCATTGATTGTCTTATTAGACTTCGCATATTTTGACAGCATATTTCTGAGGGCTATTTTGCAAAGCATTACTGAATTGGCGCCAAGCCAAAAAATTAAAGTCACAGCACACCAACTCGAATCCGTCTCTGTCTTGTCATTTAAGTCAGGCAATAGAGAAGCTCATTCCCTTGGCATCTGCCGAGCCGAAGACATCAAAGCCGGAAGTTTGGTTTTCACTTCCACTTTGGCCGATACACAAAAAGCAATTGCTGGTCATGCAACCTTAATTATTTCCTTAGAGAAAAGTTTAGATGCCAATCTCGCTCTAAAAGCCGATCAAGCTATTTTTTCTTGCAAAAATATTCATGAAGCCATGGCCGCGGTGTTGGTATTTTTTGACAAAAAAACCCAACGCTTACCAAACAAAATCGCAGCCACTGCCGCCATATCTAAAACAGCTCAAGTCGGCAAAAATGTAACCATCGGTGATTTTGCCGTTATCGGCGACGCTGCCATCATTGGCGACAACACAATTATTTCAGCAAATGTCGTCATTGAAAATCTGGCTCTCATCGGCAGCCACTGCATCATCCATCCACTCGTCGTTATCGGCTCTGGCTGCCAAATCGGAAACCGCTGCGAGATTCATTCTCACACAACAATTGGCTCTGATGGCTTTGCCTTCTATATTGATAAAAACTCAAAGCCCGTCAAAATTCCCCAAGTTGGAATTGTTGTGCTCGAAGACGATGTCGAAGTCGGCGCTAGCTGCTCCATTGATCGAGCCACACTCACAGAAACCCGCATTGGCGCGGGCACCAAACTCGACAACCAAATACATATCGCCCACAACGTTAAAATCGGCAAAAACGGCCGCATCACCGCAGGCTTTATCGTGGCCGGTTCCAGCGAAATCGGAGATAACTTTTTGACCGGCGGAAGTTCTTCGGTCACAGATCACGTGAAGATCACAAACAATGTCGTGCTCGCGGGCAGATCTACGGTTACCAAAGATATCGAGCAGCCAGGCGCCTATGGAGGCTATCCACTTGAGCCGCTCAAAAGCGCGATGAAAACAATTGCCAACATTTCAAACCTGACTGGCATGCGAAAGCAAATTCACGAAATTCGAAAACATCTTGGACTTAACAGCGAAAGCGAGAACTAACTCATGATTGATCTCAATACCTACAAACTCATTCATCTCATCGGCTTGATGCTTTTATTTTTTGGTTTCGGCGGAGTCTTAGTTACTTCTTATGCAGGTTTCACACTTCCCAAAAAAGCGCGGATTTTTGCAATGATGAGCCACGGTATCGGACTGCTATTTATTCTTCTTGGTGGCTTTGGCATGCTCGCACGCCTTGGCTTAGCCAAAGACATGCCTAGTTGGGTCTATTCAAAGTTGCTCATCTGGCTTGTGTTGGGCGGAGCTATTGCGCTTGCAAAACGCAAAGCCGATCTTGCCTGGACCATGCTCATCAGCTTTATTATTCTGGCAAGCACGGCCGCATTTATCGGGCTCACAAAACCCGTTTTCTGATTCGGCTTGAAGCCCGATTCAGAACGCTAGTTTAAAACATCGAGTATTTTAAAAATCGGCACTCAATCGGCCCGTTGAACACAAAGTGCTTACGGGTTGATTTAAGTTTCATATCAAGAATTAAATCTTTATTGCCAGATAAGATCCAAGCATCCCAACCCTTAAAGCGGTGCTTGAGGGTAAATCCAATATCACGATAGACATCACGAAGATTCTCCTCATCACCAAGACGAGCTCCATATGGAGGATTTGCAACAAGCAATCCTTTTTCAACAGGAGGAGTCAGAGTCGCAACACTCTCAAAATTAAATTCAACGACATGGTCAACGCCTGCACGCTTGGCATTTTCTTTGGCCATTCGCAAAACCGGACGATCAATATCGTAGCCATAAAATTTAAATGGAAGTTCTGCAATCTCTTGAGAAGCAGCTTCGTCCAAAACACGATCCCAGGCCTCTTGCTGAAAGCCAATCAAGCGCTCAAAACCAAATTGGCGGCGCGAACTGCCCGGGGCAATTTTCATCGCCATCATCGCAGCTTCAATCAAGATCGTGCCCGAACCACAGGTTGGATCTACAACAGGCGATTTTTGATCCCATTCGGCTAGCATTAAAAGACCTGCTGCCAAATTCTCTTTCATCGGAGCATCGCCAGCTTCTTTTCTGTAGCCGCGCATAAACAGCGACTCGCCAGAAGTATCAATCGCCACACTGTATTGATCGCGATGAGCACGGATATAAATTTTAAGATCAGGATTAAAAGTGTTCACATCCGGACGCACATCAAACTTTTCACGAAACTGATCAACGATGGCATCTTTGGTTCTCATCGCCAAAAATCTTTGATCGCGGATCGAGCAATCAGTAAGAGACGCCTCTACTTTGATGGTCTGATTCGGGTGAATATATTTAGTGAAGTCATGCTTCATCAAGTTGTAATACAACTCATCACCTTGGTAGGCGTTGAAGTCCAAAATAGGTTTTAAAATTCTTGTTGCTAAACGAGACTGCAAATTTGCGCGGTAGCAGCCTTCCCAATTGGTTTCAAAAAAGACACCGCCAGCGACTTTTTCAGTTTTTTCAAATCCAAGATTTTTAAGCTCAATTTCAAGAGCTTCAACGAGACCTTTTGCAGTAGATGCAAAAAACGATGGCATAGAACTTCCTTTCGGTGCTGAAACCGGAAGATTCAAAACCGTCTTCCGGTCAATTCGCTCATCTATTAAAGGATCAAACTTCAGTCAATTTATCGAACTCAGTTTGATCAATAGCTAAACTATATTTCAGTTATGTTTCAGTATATTTAGGACCGCCCCCGCCCTCGGGAACTGTCCATTCGATATTTTCGAATGGACACTTAATATCACAGGTCTTGCAATGAATGCAGTTCGTGTAATTAATTTGTAAATCATACTGGGTTGTCAAACCACCAGACGCCCCCATGCCCGAATCTCCCTTAGCTGGCACCATCTCATAAACGCTAGCAGGGCAGAAATGAGTGCATGGCGACTTATACTTAGGTTCACACACAGAACGGCAGATATCGCCGTCCTGAAGCAAAAGGTGATTCGGAGAGTCCTCGTCGTGACTCGTTCCAGTCAAATAAACCGAGCTCAATTTATCAAAAAACAGCTGTCCATCAGGCTTTGGCAACTGCGAAAGCTGTTCCTCGAGTCCTTGCGAGCCCCAGGTATCGATCACCGACTCGGTCATCTTCGCGTCTTCATGAGAAGGCAGATTATCAAAAAGACCTCGTCCTCCAGTGGCCTCCTGAAGGGCAATCAAAGGCAAGCTCGCAAACATCCCCTTGCTCAAGGTTTGATGAAAGTTTCTAACTCGATAAAGCTCCTGTTTGACATAGCTGGCTTCAATTTTTTCTGAAAACTTGACCGTGGTTGCCGATGAAAAATCCTGAGATAAAATTCCAGCCAATGCCGTTTCGGCCGCAAGCATTCCTGACTTCATCGCCAAGTGAACACCCTTTAGCTTTTGCACATCCACCATACTGGCAGAGTCACCGCAGACTAAAAATCCATCACCAAAAAGCTTAGGCATCGAGTACCAACCACCGGCAGGCAAAGTTTTACCACCATAGGCTACGACCTTGCCTCCTTTGAGCATTTTTTGCATCCAAGGGTGAGTCTTCAATTTTTGCAGCTCACGGTGCGGATCTAACAAGGGATCACGGCTGTCTAAATAGGCCACAAGCCCAACAACAATTTTATCGTCTGGAAGAGTATAGACAAAAGTTCCACCGATCGATTTTTTCAATGGAAACCCAAGAGTGTGAATGACCTGGCCAGGAACAACAGTCCCCTTCGGCATTTGCACGACTTCCTTAACACCTTCCTCGAAAACTTCAGCATTTTTGCCTTTTCGAAGATCTAGTTTTTTACTTACTTGCTTAAACAAAGAACCACGTGTTCCCTCGGCGAATATCACAAGCTTTGATTTTAAAATCAGCCCTGG
>CANCBY010000161.1 GCA_947374445.1 Pseudobdellovibrionaceae bacterium | reverse complement strand
CCGTTGGCATCGAGACCGGTTTCGCCTGGGTTGTTCCAGATATTGCTTTTCAAATCCTCGTGATTGACATCGGCTCCAGTGTCGATCACAGCCACACGAATATCTTTTGATCCTTGAGAAATCTCCCAAGCGCGGGCTGCATCTGATTTTTTAATTCCCCAAGCTTGTTGAAGGGCTGGGTCATTCATCATCACCTGAGGTTCATTTTGGGTTTGTGAAGATTTTTTTGTGGCGTCTTTCAGTTCTAAAAGGCGCTGAGAAGCTTTGCTTGCGGGAGACTTGGACTCAGCAATAGCTGTACCCTTTAGTGAGTAGGCAACGGCGGCAAAAACAAAAATGGCTGCAACGCCAAGGCTTGCAAAAATACGGATATTGCCTTTGAAAAAATCAGGTTGTTGAAACATGATGAAATCCTCCCCTAAACTTTAGATGTCAGCTCACTCTTCATCTTACCGAGTTGATAAGCTTTTTAACAGCAATGTTGGGGCCACTCTCATATTGAGACTTTGACTCACAAGCCAATGATTTAGTTGGGGTTTCAATCTGAAACAAACTGACTAATGTGTCGACAAATTGAAGGACTGTAGATCTTCAAGACACCATTTTGGGAAAGGCATTTCCGCTTGTGGCTGATTCAGACGAGAGTAAAAAACAAAATTTCGGATGACCAATTTGACGTAGGCTCGGGTCTCGTCATAGGGGATGTCTTCGATAAATTCGAGAGGATCTTCTTTTAATCTTGTCTTGAGCCATCCTTCGATAGCTTTTTCGCTCGAGTTGTAAGCGGCGGCTGTCAAAATAAATTGGCCGTGATATTTTTTTCCGAGCTGAGAAAGCAACGCCACTCCAACCGGAATATTTATTTCTGGCATATAAAGATCCTCGTGATGCTGCAACTTAATCGCGGTGACGGCTTCTTGTTCTGTGGCAATTCTTGGCAAAACTTGCATCAGCCCAAAGGCATCGGCAGGGCTTCTTGCTAGTGGATTGAAGGCTGATTCCTGGCGAATGATCGACAGCACGAGCTCTGGCTTCACTTTTAATTTGTCAGACCAAGGAGTGATGATTTCCGTGAACTTTTTCGGGAAAAGAAGTTCCGGATGTTCTTTTAGGAGTTGCAGCTTGAGGTTATTATCCAAGGTTCCGAGTTGAGTGAACAAGGGTAAAAATAATCCGGCTTGTGCGTAAGCTTTCAAAAAAGCCAGCCACTTTTCTGGGTTTTGATTGCCATCTAATCGCAACTCCAGGGTTCTTTGGTTTAGATATTTTTCAAGAACTTCTTTTTCGTCCGTTGCTATTAAGGCTTGGATCATTTTTTTTGTTTCGGGATCTAGAGCGAGGGATACTGAAGTGGTCGATTGAAATTCTGCTTGCTTGATGAGTGCCGGAAGGTTTTCGTTCAATTCAAAATATGCAAGAAGGCCATAGTATCCCAGATTGTCTTCTTGTTTTAAGTTTTCAAGAACGCGGCGAGCCTCATCGGTCTCACCGGCTTGCTTCAAAGATTTTGCCTGCCAAAACTGGTAACGAAAAACATCGAAGGGATCTTGTGTTTGCCCTCTAAGATTCTCTAGGACAATGGCTGCTTCTTTCATGCGGCCCAGGTTTCTGAGTGACCACGCTTTCGAAAAAAGCATGCGCTCAAGACTAAATCCTTTTGTTTTTTTATTGGAGCTATCAGAAAGTAGCTGTTCTCCTCGTTGATAGTGCTCAAGGGCTGATGCGTAGTCTTTAATTTCTTCGTCCATTCGGCCGAGAATAAATTCAAACTCATCGACAGGCCCAAGTTTTATCAGGTCCTTCTTTCCATTCAGGAGGGTGCGTTTGGCCAGGTCTCGTTGTCCGGAGGTCCAAAGGCTGCGGGCCCAAGCTATGTAAGCTTCATGAATGAGCGCGGGGGCCGCCTTTTTTTGCTTCAACCAAAGAGTCATCTTTTCGCTGATTGAAATATGCATTTCGCGATTCTGTTCAATCTTGTAGGTCCCACGCAGAGACTTAAAGGCTTGATACTTTGCTTCAAATCCAAAAGTTTGAGTGTCTTTTGATTCGAGAATTTTTTGAAAATAAAAACGTGCCTTTTCAAAATCTCGATTAAAAGACCAATCAGCTCCCACTTTTTGAAAGTCTGCGGGGGCGATTTCGGGTTTTAATCTTGGAGCTAAGGAATAAATGCGATTTTGGATTTCAGTTTCTGCCTCGATGCCGACTTTGCTTCCCTGCTTTTGTGCAGCAGATTTTGTGAAATCGAGAGCCTTTTGCAAAAAATCAATCTTTTCAGGAATTCGATCGCTAGCCAAGGCCTTTGCGCGCCATGCGATTGCAAGCTGAGCGGGATCTTGCGAGCGCTCGGCCTCAAACATGATCCGCTGGTCATTGAGGGGTTTGAGGTACGAAACAGAGGGACTGATATCTGAAGGAGCATCGGCGACAGCAAGCTCTTTGAGCTGCTCTGAGGTGCAAGCAATGTGAGCCCTGAGCAACGCTAAAGTTTTTAAATTAAAATCTTTTTCTTGGCTGAGCGAGGCAAATGTCTTACAGCTTTCGGTGTCATTTTGTTTTTTTGCACGTGCGTAGGCTTGCAGCCAAATCTCTTCGGGCTTTGAAAGCGTGTCCTCTTTTTTTGCAGTTGACGAGCAACTGATGATCAAAAAAAGAGGAGGCAGCAAAATTAAAAAAAGTGAAAGCCGCATCTTATCGCTGCATCTTTATGATACTGCTGATTCAAGGCGACGGATGCGCTCTTCTAAAGGGGGGTGAGTGCTAAACAATGCCATCATCCCCGTAGACTTGTTTGAAATTTTGAGCGTGGCAAAGCCAGAGCTACCATCGTTAGAAGAAGTGGCGATGTAGGCATATTGTTGCTGAAGTTTTTTAAGGCCTCCAAGCATTTTTTGACGGCCGGCAAATTTGGCGCCGCCAGCGTCGGCGCGAAATTCTCTTTGTCGAGAGAAGTAATTGACTGCAATCGAGCCCAAGATAGTGAAAAACAAATCAAAAAGAATGGTGCTTGCAAAGCGCACGATGCCACTGATTTTTTCATCAACCTGGCTAGCAATAATATTTGAGATAATTCGTGAGAAGAACATTGCAAAAGCATTCACGATGCCTTGGATAAGAGTCATGGTCACCATGTCGCCATTGGCGATATGCGCGACTTCGTGGCCTAGCACGCCCTCTATCTCATCGCGGTTCATTTGGGCTAGCAAGCCTGTGCTGACAGCCACTAAAGAGTTTGATCGAGAGGGGCCCGTGGCAAACGCATTGATATCGGGGCTATCATAAATTGCGACTTCAGGCATTTTTGTTAAGCCGGCTCGTTCTGCTAAGTTATGAACCATCACGACGATGTCGCGATCTCTTGGTGAGCCTGTATTGGGATCGATGATTTGAAGTCCCATCATCCATTTGGCCATCATTTTTGACATGAGTAGCGAAATGAAGGCTCCGCCGATACCCCAGAGCAGGCACCAAGCCATGAGCGCAGCTAGCGTCCCCGGATTTCCACGAATTCCTAAAAATCCAGAAATTAAAGTCCAGGCAATGCTCAGTGTTGTCATGACCAGAATATTTGTCAGAATAAATAGTGAAATTCGTTTAAACCAAACCATAAAACCTCCTCAAGGCAAATAGAAGCGCATACAAGAATATGAATATCATCTGAACTCCGTCAAGGTCCAGCGTGTGTTGAAGGTTCAAGCAGACCGATGGGATTCATCTATAATAGCAATGTGGTTTTCGGCAGTGATCGAGTGCTATCGCGGTGGCAAAAAATCAAAATGCAAAACTGAATTTTCGACTTTGACCAGAACTCTTCCGCCCTCAGCCAAGCGTCCAAAAAGAAGCTCGTCGACCAGGGCTTTTTTGATGTGCTCGTCAACGGCTCGGCCCATCGGGCGAGCTCCATAGACGCGGTCGTAACCCTTTTTCATCAAAAAGGCATAGACTTCTTTTGCGCAAATCAATTCTACATTTTTCTTTTGCAGCTGTTCTTTGAGCTCATGCACGAACTTTTCAACCACCCGGAGAATTTCAGCTTCGCCGAGATGTTTGAAGTGAACAACCGCATCGAGTCGATTTAAAAACTCCGGCGCGAATACTTTTTTAAGTGCTTCTAAAGAGGTATGCGACGACTGTTTGTTGCTCGGCTCTACGAGGCCGATAGAGCCTTTGGCTACTTCGAGAGCGCCCGCATTTGACGTCAGAATCAAAATCACATTTCTGAAGTCAGCCAGGCGGCCATTGCTATCAGTCAAACGACCTGCATCCATGGCCTGCAATAAAATATTATAGATGTCCTGGTGAGCTTTTTCGATTTCATCTAAAAGCAAAACGCAATATGGCGATTTGGTCACAGCCTCTGTTAGCAGGCCTCCTTCTTCGTAGCCGACGTAGCCCGGAGGAGCGCCGACAAGGCGAGAGACGGTGTGCTTTTCCATGTACTCGCTCATATCAAAGCGCAAAAATGGAATTCCCATGATTTGCGCGAGCTGTTTGCAGACCTCAGTTTTGCCAACGCCAGTGGGGCCCGTGAACAGATAGCTTCCGATCGGTTTTGTTTCGTTGGTCAGTCCTGTTCTAGAAAGCTTAATGCTCGCAACAAGTCTGTCGATAGCTTCGTCTTGGCCAAAGATCAGAGATTTTAATTTTTTGTCTAAGTCCTTGAGAGATTTTTTGTCGTTTGCGGTCACTGATTGGGCAGGGACCTGTGCAATTTTTGCGATCACAGCTTCGATTTCGCGAGGAGAGATCAATGCGTTTGTTAGGCCTGCGAGGCGGCTTGTTGCTCCGGCCTCATCAATCACATCGATGGCTTTATCAGGAAGAAGTTTAGAAAAGATATACTTTGCAGAAAGTTCGGCTGCGGCTTTGAGCGCCTCATCCGAATAGTGCACATGATGAAATTCTTCGAATTTTTTCTTGAGCCCCTTGAGAATATCAACAGTCTGTTCAATCGAAGGTTCTTTGACGTCAATTTTTTGAAAGCGTCGGTTGAGCGCTCGGTCTTTTTCAAAGTGCTGTCTGAACTCGGGCTGGGTGGTTGAGCCCATGCAGCTGAGTTCACCGCTGGCGAGCGCAGGCTTTAGCAAATTAGAGGCATCCATGCTGCCACCGCCCGTGGCTCCAGCTCCAACAAGAGAATGTATCTCATCGATAAAGAGCACGCCGTTGCCACGTTTTTTGAGTTCTTTGATCACGCCTTTGAGCCGAGCTTCGAAGTCCCCTCTAAATTTTGTTCCAGCAAGCAAGGATCCCAAATCAAGAGAGTATATCACCTTATCCTTGAGTGCCTCTGGGACTTGATTGTTTACAATTTTAGCGGCAAGCCCTTCTGCGATGGCTGTCTTGCCGACACCGGGCTCTCCAATCAGCAGCGGATTATTTTTGGTTCTGCGGCAAAGTACTTGCATGACTCTTTCAAGAACGTCTTCTCTGCCTATCAGAGGGTCGACATGGCCTTGCTTTGCGCGCTCATTGAGATTGGTGCAAAAACTATCAAGCGGATTGGCTTTGCTAGAATCTTTTGGCAGGCCATCGATGTCTGTTGCTGATTCTATGCTTTCGATATTTGCGGTAGGCGTGAGCGAATCTGAAGATTCACCGTCAGCACCAATGCCGTGAGAGATATAATTGATGATGTCAAATTGGCTTAAGCCTTGTTGGGCCATGGCATAAGTGGCAAATGAGTTGGACTCGTAAAATAAAGCAACTAGTAAATGTCCTTCGTTGACTTCGCTGCGTCCAGAGTTCCGAACTTGCAAGGCGGCTCGTTGAAAAAGCCGGTGACAGGCCAAGGTGAACTCGGGTTGCCATGTTTCAAAGCCGCCATAAGCACTCAGCTGATCATCGCTAAGCTGGGTGCTATGAGTATT
>CANCBY010000160.1 GCA_947374445.1 Pseudobdellovibrionaceae bacterium | reverse complement strand
AATTCTTCATCTCGGGGCCTCCATGAGCAGTTCATCGGTCATACGTGACCTTATTTCTTTTCGGCGATGGTGGCTCATTTCAAGAGTCCTGAAATGAGATGAATGTTTCACGCATCTCGACTATGATCTGGTGATGCAGACAAAAGATTTTATCGACAGCCATTCTCATCTCGCCGACTCTCGACTGGACTCTGTCGACGAGCAGGTACGTAAAGCCTGGCTTGCGGCGGCCGCGAGTCTTGGTATTCGCCAACATCTACAAGGCGGCATTGGTCCAGAGGACTGGAACAAGCAATTGCGGCTGAATAAAATATTTCCTGAGATTTGGCCGGTGTTGGGATTGCATCCATATTGGGTGGCGGCTCACAGCGATGACGAGTGCGAGACAGCACTTGATCAGTTGGCTAAGATGCAAAACCAATGTCTTGTCATGGGTGAGATGGGGCTTGATCTTCGCCCGCACATTGCCGGCGATTCTGAAGCTCGTCAGATCACTTGCTTTGAAACACAGCTTGAGATGGCTGTTGCGGCCCACAAACCTGTGGTGCTTCACATTGTGCGTGCCTTTGAGGAGGCCGAGAAGATTTTGCAAATTTGGGGAGTTCCTCCCCGCGGTGGTTTTGTACACTCGTTCAACGGCACAGCTGCGCAAGTCGAGCGCTACCTGCGGTTGAATCTTCTGATTTCAGTGGGTGGGCCTCTGGCCCGAGCTAGTAACGAGCGCCTCAGGCAAGCAGTGCGCGAGATTCCACTACAAAGCCTTCTTATCGAGACCGATGCCCCTGATCAGCCAGGAGACCAATTTCAAGGAGGGCTCAATCCTTCTGAAAGCCTGTGGGGAGTGGCTCAAGCTGTGGGCGTGATCAAGGGGCGTTCTCCAGAGGAAATTCTTGACATCTCTAGCCAAAATCTCCGAAAACTGCTTCAGCTAGAAAGCCGTTAGTTTCACAGTTAGCTTCAAAAGCTTGCAAAAGATTCCAGGAGTCGCAAATGAACACCACCAGCACTGAATCATCTTCTATGACTATGCCAGTGATCCCAGAGACTAAGTATGTTTTGCACCGTCGGTTTGATCGCATGGGGCGCTTGGTAGGTGATGCAAACATGTCAAAGCTTTTTGGCGCGCATGTGGCGGTCATTGGTCTTGGCGGAGTGGGTTCGTGGGCGGCCGAGAGCTTGGCCCGCAGTGGAGTCGGCCAACTCACAGTGGTGGATTTTGATGAGATTTGTATCACCAACGGCAATCGACAGTTGCATGCATTGCAAGGGCTTGTTGGTCGTAAAAAAGCGCAAGTGATGGCCGAGCGTCTTAGGAAAATCAATCCGCAGGCCGTGGTTAACGACATGGTTGTTTTCTATAACGAAGAAAACTCGAAAGAGATTTTACTCAAAAACAAACCTGACTTTGTTGTGGATTGCATCGACAACTTAACTGCGAAATGCCATCTGATTGCGACTTGTCGCGAACTGGGCATTCCAATGATTACATCAACAGGTGCGTCGGCAAGGCTTGATCCTTCGATGGCGAAGATGGTCGATCTTGCAAAAACACACACCGATCCTATGGCACACCAGGTGCGCAAAATGCTCCGTCAACAGTATGCGTTCCCGGCAGAAGGGGACTTTGGTGTTCCTTGTGTTTTCTCCGAAGAAGTACCGATGGTTCCTGAAGAACTGCATTATGACAATGGCGAGGGCTTCAAGTGTGTTTGCCCTCAAGGTCAGAATGATTTGCACTCTTGCGACAAGCGCCGCACAATCTACGGGACAGCCAGCTTCGTGACTGGCGCTTTTGGGTTGCAAATGGCCTCTTGGGTTGTTCGACAGATCATTCAGAAGTAGCCGCTAGTTTTTTGGATTTGGAGCAATAGATGGGCGTATTTATTTTCTTTAGTTTGAGTGCTGTGATCATCGTTCTTGGTTTAGGCATGACTGTTCTCACGATCCGCCATCACTGGAAGCTCTCTCGCTACGCCCGTATGAGAAACCCTGAAAAAGAATAGTTTTTCATGACAGCTTTCTTGAAATATTTTACTTGAAAACCGAGGCGGTTGTCCCTAAAACCTACTTTCAGTTTTCAAGAGGAGAATCCATGTCTTATAAGGCTACCAAAGGTGTCATTTCTAATTTTATCGATCATCATTATCGCCATTTCAATTCGGCGGCGATGCGGGATGCAGCTATTGGATACAAAACCCATCTTGAAAAGGGTGGACAAATGGTAGTGACATTGGCAGGCGCAATGAGCTCGGCTGAAATCGGTTTGTCTTTGGCTGAGATGATCCGTCAAGGTAAAGTGCATGCGATCTCTTGCACTGGCGCCAATCTTGAAGAAGATGTCTATAACTTGGTGGCTCATGATCACTACGTGCGTGTTCCTAACTACCGTGATTTGACTCCTGAAGATGAGCAAAAACTTTTGGATCGTCACTTGAACCGGGTGACTGACACTTGCATCCCTGAAGAAGAAGCCATCCGCCGTATCGAAGGCGCTATCATGGAAGTCTGGACTGAGGCTGAAAAAAAAGGTGAGTCTTACCTTCCGCATGAGTATTTCTATAAAATTCTTTTGAATGGATCGTTAAAAAAATATTATCAGATTGATCCTAAAGACAGCTGGTTGTTGGCTGCCGCTGAAAGAAATCTTCCAATGGTCGTTCCAGGTTGGGAAGATTCAACGACTGGTAATATTTTTACCGGTCACAATATCAAAGGCAATATCAAGAACGTGAACACGGTAAAGTCTGGCATCAGTTACATGATGAGTTGGGCTGAGTGGTACATGGCCGCTTCTAAAAAAGCAGACATCGGATTTTTTCAAATTGGTGGCGGTATCGCAGGGGACTTCCCAATCTGTGTGGTGCCGATGCTTCATCAAGATTTAGAGTACACAGAAGTTAAGTGCTGGAAATATTTCTGCCAAATTTCTGATTCAACAACTTCTTATGGATCATACTCAGGCGCTGTGCCGAATGAGAAAATCACTTGGGGTAAACTTGAAATCGACACTCCAAGATTTATTGTTGAGAGCGATGCTTCGATTGTTGCACCGTTGATGTTTGGTTACATTCTCGGCTGGTAAGGCGACAGTTAGGAAAATTTCATTCGATTAAGTGAATAAAAAAGGGAGGCTGGCTTCCCTTTTTTATTTTGCGCGAGGGAGCAAAGTCTTGATTTAAAAGATTTTAGTTAAATTATCTAGCTCAGCATGCTGTGGATTATTTTGAGACACTGCAGGTGACTCGACTGAACTTGATAATGTATGGACAAATAGCAAATTTGGTGCGACTCTAGAGTCATGAAATACGCGTGGGATCAGGCTAAAAACAAAATTAACCAGAAAAAGCACAAGATCTCATTTGAAGAGGCTGTGACTGTGATCGAAAGTGCGGATTACGCACAGGTCATGGATGATTCGAGCGATGAGCATCGATTTAAAGCCATTGGAATGTCTAGCCGGTCGCGGGTTCTACTTGTTGTCTACTGTTACCGAGATGAGAATATGATTCGAATCGTCTCGGCAAGAAAAGCTACAAAAGCAGAGGTTAAAATATGGCAAGACGTAAAAAAATAACGGCTGATGATTTCATGAATCGACCAATTGATGTTGATTCTGTGGTTCGAGTTGAAGGCAAGGTACCTCGTCGAACTGAGGCTATTTCGCTGGCCAAAATGAAAAAAGAATCGCGTTTTACGGCGCGTGTTTCGCAGAAGGATTTTGAGGATTTCAAGAAAATTTCAGCAAAAAAGGGTATTGGTTATCAAACTTTACTAGGAAGCCTTATTCATCAATATATAATTGGTAGTTTGGTTGATGTTGAGGAGATCAGGAAAGCGATCCCTAATTTGAAACTCAAAATCAGGTAGGACGACTAAGAAGGATTACACGGCTTCCCTTTTTTGTTTTGCGCGAGGGGCCAAAGTCTTGATTTAAAGAATTTCGAAAATTTTCCGATATTTACAGGCATGAGTTCTGTAGCCAAAAAAACGGTCAATAATTTAAGAACTGGTTCAGAGAAGCTGCCTCCAAGGCCGCGCATGTTTATTGAAAGTATAGCGCGAAATCCGGAGGCACTAAAGAATTGGCTTCTTTTGCGGTTCTCACTTCGTGGACACATGTTTATTATTTTTTCAGTAACCTACTTGTCTGGATTGCTAGCAAGTGTTTGGCTCTCGTAGAGAAGGTCTGCTTAGTATTTCTGACCGATATCCTTTGGCTTGATTGGATTTTGCCTCAGTTGGGCGGTTATGTATTCAATGATCCTTCGCGAAGAACAACTTGGGGCGCCACTTCGAATTCGCCGACTAGACCTCCGAGCGCGCCTCGAGTTTACGGCACAAGGATTGGAGACAATAATAAGTCTCAGGAAGAAAATTTGTCGGAAGATTCGTATACAGCCGAGGATCTGCTATATGAACTTCCAGAAGATCCCAGTCACAATATGCCAGATTGGCTTACAGGTAAATCCTCAAGTGATGATGGAGGAGTTGGAATATTAATTTTGGCTTTTGTGCTCATCGTGGCTGTATTTGGTACTGCAATTTATTTTGTTTGGATGTCGCCGACAATTTTAGCGGATTCTTTATTTCAATTCTGTATGAGTGCAGGCTTGATCCGAAGATTTAGATTATCGGATTCCGCTGGCTGGGGAAAAAGCTTGCTAAGGCACACTGCTTATCCGGTTGCGCTAGTCCTTTTGGCTTCTTGCCTTTTTGGGCAGTACATAGATAGAAAATGCCCTGAAGTACGCACTTTTTATCAGGCCGTCAGACAATGTGGTAAAAGGCAGCCCGCAGGCAATTTCAATCGCTAGAGACTATAGCTAAAATCTAAAGATACAACCAAATCAGGATGCAAACTTTTCTGCACAGGGCAGCTGTGAGCAATCTCCTCAAGGCGTGGTCTCATCTCTTTTGTAATTTTAGCCGGAAGCTCGAGCAAAATTTTAAGCTCTGAAATCCGGCGCGGATTGGCTCCCATAATTTTTTGTACTTGAAAGCGGCTGCCTTTGAGTTCGATGCCATCTTTTTCTGTCAGGATCGCCATTGTCGTGATGATACAACTGCCAAGGGCTGTGCCTACGAGATCAGTGGGAGAAAATTTTTCGCCTCTACCGTGGTTGTCTTTAGGGGCATCGGTTTCAATCATTGATTGTGATGGGCCGTGCGTGATTTCGCAGTGTTTTTCGCCTTGGTAGATTCCGTTGACTTGGACCATGTTGTTCTCCTGTTTATGATGAAGATTAAGAAGATGCAGAAGTGTAGTGACTCAAGCAGTAATTCCAAAAACGGAGAGAGCCATACATCAAAAGACTTGCAAGACATAGGACCCAAGCTAAGAGGCCCCAGTTTGGAGGCTCTAGTAAAAACCGGGCGGGCACACTGGCGATGACTCCTACCGGAAGAATCGTTAGCAGCATCAAACGTAACCAAGGTGCATAGATCGAGTCAGGCCGCAGCCCTAGCTTATAAAGTTGGTACCATAGGTACTGTAAATTTTCAGAGCGAGTAAAAAGAATTGACGTTGAAGCGATAAAAAAACGAATGGTGTAAAAGCAAATCAGTCCGCACGGAATTAAGATCATAAGCCATAGCAGCCGAAAAAAATGAAAGTCTTGGGCTTGGCTTATGGCCCAGATCAAGTAGCTGGTACCGACCATAAGATTGCCGATAAGCACAGTTGAAACCCGGCTGAGGCTCATCATAAATTGCGAATTCACAGGTTTTGCTAGCAAAAGATCCATCTCACCTTTGCGAATGCGATCGCTCATGCGATCCAGATTGTCGTGAAATAAAATCATGTAGAGGCCATCAGCCACAAAAACCACACCCAGAAAAATTCTAGTTTGCTCTAGGTTCCAAGAGCCAATGAGATTGGTGTGTCGGTAGAGAGATTCAAAAGTCATGATCTGAGCAATGTACCAAAAAATATCGGT
>CANCBY010000159.1 GCA_947374445.1 Pseudobdellovibrionaceae bacterium | reverse complement strand
CCCGCATCTAGAAGAACGGATGTGATCACAAGATCTAGCTTTGCACGGGCTTTTTCGAGAGCTGTGGCCGCCTTAAGATCCGCATCCAGCTGCAAAGTTCGATCAATTCCAGAAGCCCGGAAATGCCCCCATCTTGAGTGAAATGGAATATTTAAATCAGGATAATTTTTCTGAATCACTTTGAGCACGTAGTCCACGCAAGGGCCCAAGCGCTCAGGATGATAAGCAAAAGCTGTCTTGCCAGAATTGCAAAGCGCAAAAATCTTTTGCGCCCGATCACGAATTGCAGCCGGCGACAAAATAAAATCAATTTGCTCGGGACTCATTTTAATATGCGAAGAGCTATTCATCGATATTTCGTCCCTTCACTTTTTTGAGGGCCTCTTTTGTTTTCTTAGGCTCTTTAGTAAAATATCCTGCCGCTTTTTTGGCTTCCATCTCAACTTGAGCATCTTGTGGAATCAGATCATCAGGAATCGAAATACGATTCACGACTTCGATTCCACTTTTTACGATGGCGTCGTACTTCATGTTGCTCATCGAGTGCAGATTGTGAATTTTTTTAATCCCGAAGAAGTGCAAACAGTCTGGCATGAACTCTTGAAACCTTGCATCCTCAGTACCGGCGACACATTCAGTGCGATGAAAATAAGTGGCTGCGGTGTCTCCGCCTTCTTGGCGTTTGCGAGCATTGTAAACTAAAAATTTTGTGACCTCGCCAAGAGCTCTGCCTTCTTTGCGATAATAAACAATGATACCCACGCCGCCCCTTTGTGCCGTGCGAGCCGCATCTTCGATTCCATACATGAGGTAAGGCCTGCAGGTGCAAATATCCGAACCAAAAACATCCGAACCATTGCACTCGTCATGCACCCGACAAGTGAGCTCAACTTCAGGCTTTGCGAGATCTTGGGCATCGCCAAATATGTATGCAGTCGAGCTACCAATAGGCGGAAGCCAAACCTTCAGATCAGGCCGAGTGATAAACTCGGGGTACATTCCGCCAGTCTCTTGAAAAAGAATTCGGCGAAGATCTCCCTCGTCGACATTTAATCTTTGCGCGATTCCTGGCAAATACCATACGGGGTCTATCGCCACCTTTGTGACACGCACATCATGGTTTTCTTTGATAATTTTACCATCAATTTTGAGCCGGCCTTTTTCGATGGCTTCATTGATTTCAGGAATTTGCAAATGAGCCTGAGTCACAGAAATTGTCGGCCGGATATCATAGCCCTGAGTAAAAAGATCTTTGAAATGAAGCTGAGGATCTAGACCCCAGGGATCAACCGTGACCATCTTCAAAGGCTCTGACCACTGCGAGTAAGGCCCTAAAGGCACTGGACTTTGGGTGTTGTGCAAGTCTGGCTTGTGTAAAGCTGGAAACTTACCACTCGCTATCGAGAGAGCACGATAAACTGTGTAGCTTCCGCTGTGTCCACCAATGGCGTTGCGCGCTTTGGGATTGGTGTTTGATGCCACCACTGGGCCTCGCTCAAGAGCATTGGCCGCGCCCCACTTAATCGGAAGAGTCTCACGAAATTTCAGATTGGACTGCGAAGCCAAAATCACATGATTTGATCGTTTTTTAATATCTACTTTAAGACCCGTCATAGAATTCCTTTTTTAAGCAGAGCTCACGACATCCAGTTGGAGTCTGTTTGCGCTTCCCATTTTGTCGTAATTTTTTTAATTGATGACCAAAAGTCTAAACTCTGGTGCCCGGTGATATCTCCATGTCCAAATTTAGAGGCGTTGGTGCCACCGAAAGAAAATGGCTCTCGTGGCACTGGCACACCCACGTTAATACCGACCATTCCCGTTGAAGCCTCGCGGCTGACTCTCTCGGCCAACGCACCACTCGAAGTAAAAACGCTGCACGCATTGCCGTACTCAACCGAATTCTCGATACGCATCGCCTCAGAAAGATCTTGGCAGCGCACAATACTCAAAATAGGACCAAAGAGCTCTATGGTCGCAGCTTCGGAGCCCGGTTGAACCTGATCTATGATCGTTGGCCCCAACCAGTTGCCACCCTCAAATCCTTCGGGAGCTTTAGCTTTGCGGCCATCTAACAAAATTTTTCCGCCGGCTTTTTCAATGCGATCAATCGCAGAAATCAAAAACTCTTTTTGCTGACGAGTGATCAGTGCTCCCATGTCAGGCCCAAGTTTTAGCGAAGAAGCCCGCGCCACAACATTTTGAATATGTTTTTCAATCTGCGGATCATTTTTACCAACCGCCAAAAGCACCGAGGCCGCCATGCATCTTTGCCCCGCACATCCTGTGAAAGAATCAGAAATACCTGGCCCGCTCATTTCGGGGTTGGCATCAGGCAAAAGCACGATATGATTTTTAGCTCCGCCCAGGGCCAAGGCTCTTTTGCCAAGCTGAGTGGCTCGCTGATAAACAAGTTTTGCAATTTTTGTTGAGCCCACAAAGCCCACAGCTTTAACCACAGGATGATCAATGATCGCCTCAACAGTCGCCTGCCCACCCTGTAGTACAGTCATGATTCCTGCAGGAAGACCTGCCTCAGACAGAGCGTCTGCAATTTTCAAAGACGTCAACGGTGTCTTGTCTGAAGGCTTCCAGACATAGGCGTTGCCAAGTGCGATCGCTATTGGAATCGTCCACATCGGAACCATTGCCGGAAAGTTAAAAGGCGTAATGTTAGCAATCACACCTAGAGGCTCGCGCCGGTACTCACAGGTGACACCTTTTGAAACTTCGACCTTGCCTCCTAAATCTAAATTCTGAATCGAAAGAGCAAACTCAAGAACTTCGATTCCTTTCATCAGACCCGCTTTGGCTTCAGAAAAAGTTTTTCCGGACTCTGAACTTTTTAGATGGGCGATAGAATCAAGATCTCGAAGCAAGATATTACGAAATTGATAAAGCACTTTGCTGCGCTCTTTGATCGGTAGCTGTGCCCAAGCTTTTTGCGCGTTTGAGGCACTCACCATCGCCGTCTGTACTTGGGCTGTCGTTGGCAAACTCACCTTACCGATTTGCATTCCGTTATAGGGTGAATGAACTGACAAAGATCCAGCCAGACCTTTGACCCAAGCTCCTGCGATGAAATTATCGCAATTGAGCACAGTCCAAGGAATTTGTGTTTGAATTAAACTTTGTGCCATAAATTATACCTAAACCTTTAAAACCAATAGAAAAACCAAAAAAAAACCATAGACCAACTGTTCGTGGTTTCAATAAGAAAATACACTCAGAGTCGTGCAAAATTTAAGATCCAAGCTGTTTCTACTACTCTTTTGAACTAAACTCGACTTCTGGCTAAAGTTTCCCTTGAGAGTTAAGGAACCATTAAACCTCTATCAAAAAACTCAATATTTTCGCTACTTTCACGATAAGTAAGCAAATATGTATAAGACGTTCCATACCAATATTTTTAATAAATCCAATCTCTTGCCGATGGTGGTGATTGGATTCTGTATGTTGGTGGTCGACTTTTCAGCTGTCGGATTCTACCAATACAAAGCCGACGAAAACTTAAAGTCGAATACAAGAGATCAAGTCGAAATTATCAAGGCGGCCATCTACCAACCGTTTTGGAATCTGGATTACAAATCTATCTCGATCATCATTGACTCCGTTTTGAGCCAACAAGCTGGTAGCGTTGCTGCTATTCGCGTTCTCGACTCAGAACAACTCAATAGTGCGCCAGCTATTCTATTGGACAGAGTGGGCCCGCACTGGAGTTCACAAGGCTTTGATCAAATTTATGAAGATAACAATTTTATTTTTTCAGAAGTGCCCGTCATCTATGAAGGCAATCATCTGGGCACAGTTCAGGTTCTCTTTTCAACCATCGAACACAAACGCGAAGTATATAGAATGTCCTTTTTACTCTCGGTCGTGTGCTTGATTGTGACTGCGCTCGCAGGAACAGTTTTTCTGTCTTACTATCTGGGTCGACATGCCAAAGAGTTGCAAAGCCAAGTCGAGGCCCGCACACGCGAACTCGATATTCAAAGAATGTCCATGGTCAACTCTTCGAGACTCGCGGCCCTGGGCGAAATGTCCGCCGGCATTGCCCATGAAATAAATAATCCACTGACCGTGATAGAGGGCAAAGCTACTATTTTGCTTCGTTTGCTAAAAAATTCGTCTGAATTTGAGCAGTCAGAAAAACATCTCAAAAAAATATCAGATATGGTTCAACGAATTTCTAAGATTGTAGCAGGACTCAGAGCTTTTTCACGCGATGGAAGCCAAGAGCAACCTACAGAATTTAAAGTCATGAAGTTTTTTAGCGATATCTCAGATCTGTGTCACTCGAACCTCAGCCACAAACAAATAAAAATTGAATTTCTCATCGAAGATCCGAAAATAATTCTCTTTGCACGTGAAGTACAACTCTCGCAAGTGCTCGTGAATATGATTAACAATTCATCCGATGCCATTCAGCATTTAGATCAAAAGTGGATTCGGGTCGAGTGCATAAATAAATCTAATAAAATTGTCTTGTCCATCACTGATTCTGGACCTGGAATTCCAAGTGAAATACAAAAAAAGATGCTTCAGCCCTTTTTTACAACCAAAGAAGTTGGCAAAGGAACGGGCTTGGGCCTTAGCATTTCGATTGGTATTGTCGAGGCTCATGGGGGCACACTGACTTATTGCCAACAATCCCCCAACACCCGATTTGAGATTACACTCAAGCCTCATGCGACTGAGGCCGAGCTGGAAATCGCCAGCTAGATTGTCTTTGCATCCACAACAAAACGATATTTAACTTGTCCCTTGATCGTTCGCTCGTAAGCCTCATTGATTTGGCTTGCAGAAATCAATTCGATATCTGAAAAAACTTTTTTGCGCGCACAAAAATCTAACATCTCCTGGGTTTCTTTGATGCCGCCGATCAACGAGCCCGTCAATTTTTTTCGACCGCCGATCAATGCAAATGCTGACACCTGATTCGGTGTTGGCGGAGCCCCAACCAAGACGAGAGTTGCATCGATTTTAAGGCAAGCTAAGAATGGTGCCAAATCGTGATCGACAGAAACCGTATTGATCATAAGATCTAACTTCTTTGTCCAAGCCGCAAAATTCTCAGGCTTTTTAGAGTACACGAAATTTTTTGCGCCAAGTTTCTTAGCATCTTTTTCTTTATCTAGCGAAGTGCTAAACACAGTGACTTCAGCCCCCATGGCTTTGGCAAGTTTAACAGCCATATGCCCAAGTCCACCCAAACCAACAACACCTACACGTTGGCCTTTTTTAACCCCATACCGCCTGAGTGGAGAGTAGGTTGTAATTCCAGCACACAAAAGTGGCGCCACGCGATCAAGCGGCAATCCTTTTTTGATTTTCAAAACATATTTTTCCTTCGTCGTGATCGAGGTTGCATAACCGCCAAAGGTCGGAGTTTTTCCGTCAAGCTCTTGGCTGTTGTAGGTAAAAACAGTTTTGACTTCACAAAATTGCTCTTCGTTGGCTTTGCAACTTTTGCATTTTCCGCATGAGTCTACAAAGCACCCCACGCCAGCAAAATCGCCGATTTTAAATTTTTTAACTTTTTTTCCGACCTGTGTGACTCTTCCGACAATTTCATGTCCAGGAACACAAGGGTAACTGGCAGGTCCCCACTCGCTCCGCACGGTGTGAATATCCGAGTGACAAACTCCGCAATAATCAATGGCAATAACAACATCATCGGCCCTAGGGTCTCGTCGCTCGATCGTCATAGGCTGAATCAACGAGGTCGCAGATGTAGCGCCATAGGCTTTTACTTGCTTCATAAATATCTCCTGTAATATAATATGTGGTATTTAGATTTTATTGATGGCGATTCATTTCAGCACTCTAAAAACAGCCTGTAAATAAAGGATTCGTACCGTCGAAAGGTAACGCAAAGCGCGCGTGCCTTGAAATCTGTAGTAACACATAGTCTCATTTACCAATTGCCTTCACGGCATTTGACAGAGCTTATCTGCTTCGGCAAATTTCT
>CANCBY010000158.1 GCA_947374445.1 Pseudobdellovibrionaceae bacterium | reverse complement strand
AACTTTTATAAATGGCAGGAGAAGTTTTTAAAGGCCGCACTTGAGGGTTTTAAAAAGTCTGAAGCAGGTCCAACAAAAGCAGAGCTTCGTAAAATAGAACAGCAGGCGCAAAAAATCACTCGCCTTCAAGAGGCCATTACTGAAATAGTTCAAGAGAACATTGAATTAAAAAAAAGTCTTGGCGAATAGCTCAGTCCGTCACTATAAATCCAATACTTCGATTTGAAATAGTTGCCGACATCGAGCGCAGAAAGAAATTTGATTTTTTAAGTCTGAACCAGCTCTTAAGTTTTTATGAGATCAAGAGGTCAACATACCATGGATGGGTTAGTTTTCCTGAGTCAGTGCCTAGAAAATTAATCACAGAAAATATTGCCTCGGTTCGCAAGGACGAAGTGGATGCAGTTTTAAAGCACCGCAATTTATATCCTGATATCGGCTATAGAAAATTTTGTTGGCAAATGGTTGATGAAAATGTTGCGCACCTGTCAGAGTCAAAAGTTTATGATATTTTGTCCGAACATCAGCGCCTGGGCCGTTGGAATCAAGTTGAAAATGGTGACACCAAAAAAGAATACCAGCACAAGCCCAAGCATGTGCATCACCACTGGCATACGGATATTGCGTATATAAAAATAAATGGAATTTTCTATTTTTTAATCATGATGTTGGATGGCTACTCTCGTTACATGCTGGACTGGGAGTTGATGTCAGACATGCTTGGCAGCAGTGTTGAAAATTTTGTTCAACGGGTGAAAGATAAGTACCAATTTGCAAAGCCAAAACTAATAAACGATAACGGCAGTCAGTTTATCAGCCATGAGTTTAAAAAATTACTTCACAGGCTTGAGATCCAGCAGGTATTTACCAGACGCAATCATCCGCAAACAAATGGCAAAATTGAACGGCTTAATGGCACCGTAAAACAAGAAGCCATACGCCCCAGCAGCCCTCAGTCATATCAGGAGGCTTGGGACGTATTAAACAATTACAGCTACCAGTACAACCATCAGCGGCTGCATGCGGGGATTAAATATCTTCGTCCTGCGGATATGTTTTTTGGTCGAGGCCAGCAAGTTTTAATGGAGCGAAAAATTAAAATTGAATCTGCTAGAAAATTTAGAAAACAAAAAAACTATCAAGAACGAGTGAAAAATATGCATTAAATTATCCTAAAAAATTGGCCGAAAAGTCCGAACTAAAAAAAGCTAGACAGTTCCATTTACTTCAAAATGCCAGAGCAGTACAATATATGTTGCACCTAATGGGCAAGCAGCAGTGGCACCTGCAGGCTCACAAGTTGGAGTTGCAAACAATGGGCAAGGATTGCGTATAGATCCTCCAAGCTCTATGCACGGGGGAGGCACCATTCGATTAATGGACCCAACAACGCAATATCCGAATGGTTATGGTAGAATTCAAGACTCAGGTGGACGGTATCTAGACATTAATGGAAAAGCTGTTTGCAAAAAAGATCCTGCCGGGCATATTTGCCCTTGAGGAGTTAATATAATGTTTGAGAAATTTGAAAACCGTTTGTCCGAATTAGCAGGGCTATCGATCGAAAGCATTGAGCCAGAGGACGACAGTTGCTGGATAACGCTTTCTGACGGCGCTCGTATCTATGCAGGATATTGGCGTCTAATCTGTTTAAAAGAGGACAACTTTAGCAGCTTCGATCATCAGCAAAAATATGGCCTTGCCGCGCCGATTGATGCAGTTGGAAATTTGATTAGCAGCATCGGAAAGCAAAAAATTTTAATGGCAAAAACTGATAGGGAAACTGGAGATCTCGAACTTGCTTTTGAGAACAGGGCAAAACTACAAATATTCAATTTTACCGGAAATGAAGCTTGGGAGGTAGAGTTTCCTGATGGGATAAGTCAACTTTCAAACTATTTAAAGAAGTAAATGTCAGAGCTCAAAAGCCTGAATTCGCCAATTTTTTGAAGCAAATCTTTGCTGATTTTTTGAAGGACAGATATTTATAGAAAAGCTTTGTCTTGTGCTTCAAAAATAAAAGCGGTTGAAGTGCGGCCGACTTTTTCCAAAGAATTCTCGATTATTCTCGAAATTTGCAAATTTCGAACGTCAACATTCCTGTCCCTGGTACCACCCCTTTTTAGGGACCCAAAAAATACGCGCACGCTAGGCATGCATGAATCCGAATGAGCCAAAATTCTCACAAAAACAAAATGGCAGAAAGTTTTTTCTTTTACCAAATTCATTCTAGGAAATTCCAATCCCGTTTCGACATTGGCAAAAAGAATTTCTTCAAAGCCAAACAAGTTTTTGTTATAATATTTTAAGACCAAAGTAGTTGGCGTCGCGGCCGCAAGATTTTTTACCGGCCGACAACTTCGAGAATTTTTGGATCGAGACTGTTTTTAAGTGAGAGTGACGAGTATTTTTTGAATTCTTACGGCCGCCTTTATTCCAAAATTCCTCAAAACTCTCAAAATTCAAGTTACGATAATGAAACTTGCCCTGATTCTTGCGCGGCCACAGAATCATTTAAATTAGACTTGAGCGCTGCATGCCGACCAAAAATTTCTGCTGTTTGATGGGTCTGATATGCCCCATATTTTTTTGAAGTTCACTGATTGTTCCGCCTAGACGGTTTATAGTTTTAATTCTGCCTCTAGAAAGACGTTTAAATTAGAAGTGGAGTGCAAAAGCTGTTTTATCGGACCATTCAGTTACTAAATGAATTAGTCGGCACCCAGATCAAGGTCTTGCCCGTTCGCGTTTAACTGAAAAATCTATTCGGACTTACTAGACTTTGGTGTTTGCAAGAATAAGAGTAGAATGATGTTTCTTCTGCAAATTTTTTAAATGCAACGAAACTGAAGGTTTATCATTCACATCAATCTTAGGTGACCCGAAATGAATCGAATTTATCTCCTCACAGTTTTTATTCCCTTAATGGTCAGTTGCTCTAGCACTCAACCTAAAGTTGCAGTGACACCAACCCCGCCAAAATTAGTCGAACCTGAGGCCAACGTGAGTATTGATTTAAACTCAGCTATCCAACAGAAACTCACGGGCCGTGCTTTGCTTAATTTGCCTGCTCCAGCACAGCTCACAGATGAGCAACTTTTAGATTTGAAAAATCAATTTAAAAAACAAGCCGAGGCCAAAGCCGGCAAGCAGCCAGCACCCCGAGCCGTATTAAGAGCACTGAGAGCTCTTGATTTTAAAGCTCTCGAAACTGCAAGCTTGGATACGATCATTCGTGCCAGCGAAGTTCTGAGTGCCACACAGATGAAAAACATCATGCAAAAAATCACCACGGATGAGACTTGCGCCCCCGCACAGCTAAGTCTTGCCATGGCCTCACAAAGCGAGCGCGACTTTCCGGAAGTCGCTGCAAAAAGCAAAGCTGTTGAGCTTTATCTCAAGGCCTATACGTGCGGGGCGGGCGAGGTCAAAGGCCGCGCGGCTTATCGCTTGGCTTTGTTTTCGATTGCAGATCAAGATTGTCCAAGGTCACTGCAGTATTGGCCTTCGGTGCTAAACACGAGCGAAGTTAAATTTCTTTTTTCGCGTGCGCAGTACTGGAAGAACTTTTGTGAAGATCAAAAGGTTGATCGCAAGCAATTGGCTTTGAATCTCTATCAAGCCTATCCGCTCAGCTACCACGCCATCCGTGAGCTTCAAGACGAAAACGAAGACATCGGTGGAGTGATAGGATCACGCACTACTCCAAGAGCCTTGGTGCGCACACAAAAAGATGACAAGCTCAATGTACTGATCGGGCAAGTGGAACTTGCCATTGAAAAAAATGAGTTTGATAAAGCTCGTCGTTATTTGTCATGGGTGCCTGAAGAGACTTGGACCAATCTTGAGCCTCATTTTTTAATCTATGTCGCGCACTTGGCGTCGATGACTCAGTATGGTCTTGTCACGTTTCAATCCTTGGCGCGGGCCCTATCGCAAAATCCGACTCTAAAAAATCTGACTACTATGAGACTTTTTTATCCTAAATGGTATTTTGCCGAGATCGAAGTTGAGGCGCAAAAAAACAGTCTTGATCCCTACTTGGTGATGGCGCTGGTCCGCCAAGAAAGTGCCTTTGACCGGGGTGCCGTCTCTCGGGTGGGAGCTCGTGGCTTGATGCAGATGATGCCTGGCACAGCTCGGAGTTTGAAGATGGCGATGTCAAAAAAAGATCTGTTGGATCCCACAAAAAACCTTCGCGTTGGCACAACATTTTTGTCTCATCTGCTTCGCCGCTACGAAGGCAATCTGGTGCTAGCGCTTGCGGCTTACAATGCGGGATCTGGCGCAGTTGATAGATGGGTGGTGCGCTATCAAGTGAAGAACCCGGTGTTATTTAAAGATCTTATTCCGTACCGCGAAACTCGTGAGTACGTGGCTTCAATTTTGAGAAATCTGTATTGGTACCAAATGATGGAGAATCAGCCAAAAGCCGATGCAGTTGCAGGAGCACAAAAGGTCACGGTTCTGAAATAATTTATTAAATTTACTTCGGCCTACTTCGGATCTGTGCAATCCCAGTCGGCCTTATTGGGGGCAGTATTTTCTCGCCCCATTAATTTGCAATGTTTGTAAAAAAAATCCCATCCTCGCGTTTCGCGATCGGCGGGGTTTCTGTTGTCTAAATAAAAATTGTCGGCGGCATAAGCGGCAGAGCGTGGACGGGCCGAGGAGTTTCGTTCTTCCATCACTTCTTTGCTCGTTTTTGCAGAAGCACAAGAAATCAAATTCGACCCACTCAACACCACAGCGATCAGCGCCACCCTAGGCAGAGGGAGCTTGTTTTGCAGACGAGTTCTTGCGAATAAATAGGCCAATATAGTCCATCTCACATTGTTATTTTCGGCGGAATGGACTAGATTCTCAAACATGTTTCTACAGAAGACGATTCGCAAAAGGGCCCAGGTCCAAGGTATAGGGCTTCATTCAGGCGCACCCTGCATACTGACCTTTGTCCCGGCACCGGCGGGGGCTGGAGTTCATTTTGTGCGCACCGATTTGCCGGGGCGTCCTTCGGTAAGGGCGCACGCATTCAACGTGACAGCTACGGGTTACGCGACAACGCTCGGCGGGCCTGAGTTTTCTGTCGCCACGGTAGAGCATTGTTTGTCAGCTTTATCAGCGCTTCGTATTGATAATCTTTTTGTGGAGTTGGACGGCCCCGAGATTCCAATCACCGATGGCAGTGCTGATCAATTTTTGCAAGCACTGTTGACGGTCGGAATGATCGAGCAAGATCAACCGCGCAAATACTGTTCGATCACTCGGCCGATTTATTTTTCAGAGGGTGATAAGCAAGCCTATGTGCTTCCGTATCAGGGGCTCAGAGTTTCTGTGACCATTGATTTTCCGCATCCTGCGATTGGAAAGCAGAAATTTGATCTTGATATCAACGAACAATCGTTTGCTCGCGAGATCGCAAGAGCGCGCACCTTTGGTTTTATCAAAGATGTTGAAGAGCTGCAAAAGCGCGGGCTCGCTATGGGCGGCAGTTTAGAGAATGCCATTGGGCTCGATGAAACTCATATTTTAAATCCCGAAGGGCTGCGCTTTGCGAATGAGTTTGTTCGGCACAAGGCTCTCGATGCGCTGGGTGACCTTGTAACTTTGGGACTCCCACTGATGGGTCATGTGGTTCTTTACAAAGCGGGCCACGACGTTATGAACAAGTTGGTGCGTAAGATTTTAGAAAGCCCAGATTCCTACCGCGAGATGGATCTCGGAGCGGGCCTGTCGGAGTCGACGAAACTTCGCACTGACGGCTGGTAGTTGTAGCGGAGTTCTAACACTCCAAGTTATTTAGTGGTTTTTTAGTTCCTTACTTAAATCCCGTCTTCACTCACTGGACTCTGTGTGACGGCTGATGTACTTCAGATTTGCCTATGTCATTTGCTACATCGTTCGCAATAGAAGCCCTGCAATTCAAAGATCTTGAAAATCTCAAGGCATTCACTGATCGTGCGATCGGCCAGGGCTATTATTCTCTGCCTGAACTCCAAGATATTTTTGCAAGATCCACGGGCCGTGATACCCAGGGCGCAGAGTACAT
>CANCBY010000157.1 GCA_947374445.1 Pseudobdellovibrionaceae bacterium | reverse complement strand
ACCTCACTTGTTTTCTTTTTGATTTTTGCTTTTGCGGCCAAAGCTTCTGGTGAAACAAAAAATGATATTGCCAGCGAGCCTCCAAAAGTACTCACTAAGCTTGAAGCTTATGATCTACTGAAAAAAAATGGCTTCAAGTGGCGCCTGACTGACACTCTTAAGCTTGATGCAGAAGTTAAGTCTCAATTAGCTGAATCAGAGATGGGTTTTAAGTCCGAATTCGTGGCGCGTGAGCTGATAGTCAGAACAAACCCTATCACTTTTGGCCTCAACGAAGACGTCTACACCGTGAGCACCATTGGCCTTGGTACGAGCTCTGTTGTTTTCAATTGGACTCTTCTTGATTTTGCCACTCGAGCAAAAATTTTGGGATCTCACGAAAATGAAAAAATGTCTGCAGAACAAAGTTTGCAATACAAAAATGATCTAACCGCTTTGATGCTGATTCAATATCTGACAATCCAGCGATTGAAAAAACAAGTCGAGACCATGGATGCCAATCTCACTCGCAGTCGATTGATTTTGCAGTTTGCAAATGCAAAAAAAAATGTGGGCGCTGGCATTCCGCTAGATATTGCTCGAGCCAAGAACTTAGTGGAGCTAGATCAACTCAAAAAAATGACAGCTTATACTAAGCTCATCAAAGCCAAGCACGATTTAGCTTCGCTTCTTGGTGCTGAACATATGCACAGCGAGCTCGAACCATTAAGTGCGAAATCCACTCCTAATCTAGAGTTTCAGGCAGCACTTGACAGATCGCTTGAATCACGACCGGATCTTAAGTCTGCCGAACTCGCACAATCTATTGCTCAATTTGCTCGCGAAGAAAGTCATCGCTTGCTATGGCCCAAGCTCAGCTTCATCGGCGAAGTGGGCTCGACAAACACCACAATGTTGGGCCTCGGCATTAAGAGCCTGAACGGCGCCGTCGGCCTTTCTCTGACAATTCCGCTTACAACCGGTGGCTACATCTCCGGAAAGCGCAAAGAAGCCGAAGTTATGAACATCAAAGCCGACATGCAGCTCCAGCAAACCCGTACCGAAATCGTGGCCCAAGTCAAAGAGGCACTTGAAACAATGATCTCCGCTCAAGAGGCTCTCAAAACCGCTGACAATTATCTCAATACAGCGCAAGAAGAGAGTCAAATCTCTGAAAAACGATTTTACAGCGGCAGCTCCAACAGCCTTGATATGATGAATTCGCACACGAATCTGGCTCAAGCCGTAGACACTCACACAGAATCTCTTTTTAATTTTGAAGCCGCCAAAGTGAATTACTACCGTGTGATGGGCGACTTCAATGAATACTTTAGAATCGAAAAAGGAGAGTCCCATGACTCCAAGTAGGCCTCTCTCAAAAAAAATGAAAATCACTCTCGCCGGCTCAACATTGGCCGTGCTCGCATTAGCAGTTTACTGGTGGGGCTTTTACAATCCTAAAATTTCAACAGAGAATGCGTTTGTTGAGACAGATCTCTCGCCCGTGAGCTCACGGATGATGGGCTACATCCGAGAAGTCATGGTCAAAGAAAATGATGCTGTCAAAAAAGGCCAACAGCTTTTAAAGCTCGATGATGTCGACACCAAACTTGAGCTGGGTTTTAAACAAGCCAAACTCAAAAAAGCAACAGCCGACATCGACCGCGCTCGCAGGCTGCAAAAGCAGCATGCTATCTCAGATGCTGATCTTGAAATGGCTGAGGCCACCCTGGCCGGCATCACGGCCGAAGTCGAAGGCGGCTTGCTCAAACTTAAATTCACCGATGTGGTCTCTCCTGTTGATGGCATCGTTGCCAAAAAATCCGTACAGCCAGGCCAATTCGTGCAACCTGGGCAATCGCTTTTTGTCATCGTTCCTAGCAATAACTCTTGGATCAAAGCCAACTTCAAAGAAAGTCAAATCCGCATGATCAAACCAGGTCAGCGGGCTGAAATTCACGTCGATGCCTACCCGAAAGAAGTATGGCTTGGCCAAGTCGAGTACATCTATCCAAGCTCGGTGGCCTCACTCAGTTTGCTCCCCCCTGAAAATGCCACCGGAAATTTTACCAAAGTCGTGCAAAGGTTTCCGGTAAAAATATCTTTTGAACAAAAACCCGAGTTCCCGCTACGTCCGGGAATGTCGGCTGAACCCACGATCTTTCTCAAATGACCGACTCTCCCTCACCGCAGCCCAAATTGACGATTCCAAAACCTAGACCGGCTGAGAAAACCACGATGTCGGGTCGCGATTGGTTGGCCGTCATGGGCGGTGCACTGGGTGCTTTCATGGCTATTTTAGATATTCAAGTCACCAACGCCAGTCTTCGTGAAATCTCGGGAGCTCTTAGCCTGGATATTTCCGAGAGCAGTTGGATTTCGACTGCCTATCTCATTGCGGAAATTATCGTGATTCCGCTCACAGCGTTTTTGTCTCAAGTTTTTGGCAACCGCCGCTACTTGATCTGGAACTGCATTGGCTTTTTAGCTGCCTCGATCGCCTGCGGATTGTCTTGGAGTTTGGGCAGCATGATTTTTTTTCGCGCGCTTCAAGGTTTTACCGGTGGAACTCTGATCCCCATGTCCTTTCAGCTGATTCTTAATTTGATGCCGAACAAACTTAAACCTCTCGGTCTCACCATCTTTGGCCTGACAGTAACTCTGGCGCCGACACTGGGGCCCACACTCGGTGGCTGGCTGACGGATGAGTACGGATGGCGTTCGATTTTTTTCTTAAATATTATTCCCGGAATTTTCATGTCTTTAGCGATGCGAATCGGCCTGGATGAAACTCCTATGGATTTAAAAAAACTTAAAGGCCTAGACCTCACAAGTCTTGTCACTCTAGTTTTAGGCTTAAGTTCATTCACCTATATGCTTGAAGAGGGTCCCAAAGTCGACTGGCTCAAAGCGGACTCTATGCGCTACTGTCTGCTCACGATGATTGTGTGCTTGCCAATTTTTGTTGTGAGGCAGCTCGAACTCGAGGATCCGCTTTTGCATCTCAGACTTTTTTTGAATCGCAATTTTGCATTGGGCACAATCATCACAGCCATCGCTGGATGCGCTCTTTTCAGCGGTATCTATGGACTTTCGCTTTATCTGGGTCAAGTGCAAGACTATAGCGCAGCCCAGATCGGCCAAGTGCTGATGTGGGTGGGGCTGCCTCAACTGCTGGTGATGCCTTTGCTCCCCGTGCTCATGCGCTATGTTGACTTGAGACTTTTGGCCTTAGCTGGAATGCTACTTTTTGCTTACTCCAATTTTATGAATGCCGGAATCGATGCTAATTACGGCGGAGAACATTTCAGAAACTCACTTTTGCTTAGAGCCTTCGGGCAGCCGCTGTTTGTTATCCCGCTTTCATCGATGGCTATGGGACTAATCAAGCACGAAGAATCTGGCGACGCCTCATCGATCTTCAATGTAATGAGAAATTTGGGAGCCTCGCTCGGCATTGCAATGACGAGCACTCTGCTGATGGCTCAACAAGCTGTGCATCTCAATGAAAACGCAAGCCGCATATCAGGCTATGACTACCATGTTGTTGAAGCTCTCTATACCACCGAGATGAAATTGCGAGGCATGGGCTTAGACGCAGCCAATGCCAAAGCTCACGCCTTTCGGCAGATGATGGCTGATCCAATCAAGGACTCAGTCATTCAAGCCTTTGGCGACCTTTTTACGGTGCTCACCTGGGGGCTTTTAGTCAGCTGTGTTTTAATTTTATTTTTTATAAAGACAAAACCTTTTGATGATCCGAACCAACCTGTTGGGCACTAGATCTTGTCGCCTTTGCCCGTAGTGCTTGGCTTTTCAGAAGCGGCCGGCACACGGTCTGGCTTGACGACGGGCTCGATCGGCCCAACTGAAGGAACAGATGTGGCAGCCTCATCGTGCGTGAGCTTTGAAGCGGGGCCGATTCCCCCTTTGACAGACGTCAGATGCTCAACTCGCTCAAAACGTGAATAAAGATCATTTTGCGACGATTCGGACGATTCATCAGAGGCACACGCTGCCATCGAGAGAACGCATAACAAGCTCAATAAAATAGAACCCTGAAGCAAATTACACCGCCACTTTCTTACTCTATTTATTCGGACGAAAGTCGGTAAAACTCGAGGGCCCAAACCTAATCTTAGGATTTCAATACCAAAATGGGATTAAATCGAATTGCCCGGCAATTCGAGGGGTGTCTCAATTTGTACGTATCAATATGGGATTACATAAAAACTGTAAATTTCACCCCAAGTCAAAAAAACAATACAATATTTTTGACTTGGGGTGAAATTTACAGTTTACTTAAATGAGTATGAATGCAAAAGAGAGATACCTTAAAAGCTTCATTAAAAATGATCTCGAAAAAAAAATGGTTTTCCTCGGAGGACCTCGTCAGGTTGGCAAGACCACTCTCTCACAAAGTATTTCAAATAAATTTTCTTATCTCAACTGGGATGAAGCCGAACACCGCGAAATGATTCTTAACAATAAAATGCCCGTTGAAAAGCTCATCATTTTTGATGAACTTCACAAATACCGAAATTGGCGCAACTGGCTCAAAGGAAAATTTGACACCCTCAAAACCGAGCATCAATTCTTAATCACTGGCAGCGCCAGGCTCGATTTGTATCGCTACGCTGGAGACTCGTTACAGGGCAGATATTTTTACTACCGACTGCACCCGATGACTGTGAGCGAACTTGGAATTACAACAAAAAAAGACTTCTTGCACTTGTTGAATCTGAGTGGATTTCCAGAGCCTTTTTTAAGCGGCAGCGAAAGAGATCACAAAAGATGGTCTCGCGACTATCGGTCCCGCTTTCTTAAGGAAGACTTGTCACCCGTAGAGATCATTTCTGATATTGGAAGCCTAGAGCTCTTGGCGCTGCGCTTGCCTGAGTTGGTGGGAAGCCCCCTGTCTATCAACAATTTAAGAGTCGATTTGCAGAAAAGTCATAAAACAATCTCAAGATGGTTAGATGTTTTAGAACGCCTTTACGGGATCTATAGAATCAGTCCCTTTGGCTCACCCAAAATCAAAGCCGTCAAAAAAGAGCAAAAACATTATCACTTTGACTGGTCTCTACCTGAAGAGGCTGAAAAAAAACTAGAGAATCTGATCGCTGGCCATCTTTTAAAGTGGGTTCACTTCAAGCAGGACACAGAGGGCGAAGATCTTGAGTTAAGATATTTCCGTGATTCAGAGGGGCGCGAAGTTGATTTTGTTGTCACTCAAAAAAACAAACCCACGCTTTTTGTTGAAGTAAAAACTTCCGCTAAAGAAGTAAGCCCTCATCTCGTTTTCTTAAAAAAGAAATTTCCCGACTGCCCCGCATTTCAGGTTCATCTGGATGAAAAAACAGATTACAAAAATCAGATCGGTATCCGAGTGTGCCCGGCCTGGGTATTTTTGAAAGACTATATTTGAAAAACAACCTTATCCGGGCGAGTTGCAATGAAACGCATGTTGAGAGAACAATCTCAATAAAGCTTTAAAATAATGCCTTTCAGTTAAACAAGATCTTCGGTCGACTTGACCTGCCTAAGGTCAATTATTGGCTCCTATTCAGGTACGCCTTCGACTTCCATGTTGCTAGCTGCTTTCAATTGAAGCCTCGGGTTAAGATAATCTAACTTTTTGACAGCCAGGCATTTTTCACAATTTACCGTGCCAATTTATTGCTGTAATTTGGGAGTGCCAAGATCTTGTGGTATCCTTCAGCCCCATGAAAACCTCTTTTCTTTTTACGAGCCTTGTCATTCTGTCGATTCAATTCTCTAGCTTGTCGCGAGCTCAGGTGACACCTACAGAAGACAGCTCCGCAGAAACTAGTCAGCAGACGAGCCAACGAGATTTTCTGAGCGCTGTACGCAATCCGCTTCATCACTTTGACGATATTGCCAAAGACCATCAGCTGAGCCGCAACTTTGCTCAAGGTCAGAACTCAAAACCCGACGCAGGCGCTGATGGGCCTTCGACGTCTCTCGATATCACACTCAACACACCTTTTGACCTTCGCACCTCGATAAAAAAAATATCGGCTCTTGAAGCTCCTCTTTCTGCGAGTTTAGCTCC
>CANCBY010000156.1 GCA_947374445.1 Pseudobdellovibrionaceae bacterium | reverse complement strand
ATCATCGGAAAAATATTTGATGCTCAAGGCTCTGCCAAAGACGAAGACATTTTGCGTGCGATGCAGTGGATAGCAGATCCAGATGGCAATCCAGACACGAATGATTTTCCACTGCTCGTGAGCAACTCATGGGGTGATGATGCGGCTTTCGACGACAAAGATCCTCAAGACGAACCTCTGTGCGTTGTTGTGGATAATTGGGTCAAGCTTGGCATGTTACCAGTGTTTGCTGCCGGTAATGCAGGCCCAAGTGCTACTACAGTCGGTTTGCCTGGTGGTTGCCCTGCAGCTCTCACAATTGGAGCCACTGACAGCAACGACAAAGCAGCTTACTTTAGTTCTCGTGGTCCTGCCAAATGGAAATCAAGCTCTCTTGTGAAGCCTGATGTGGCAGCTCCTGGAGTGAATATTAAATCTGCAAAACCAGGTGGCGGTTATCAAACGATGTCAGGAACTTCGATGTCAACTCCGCACATCTCTGGTGTGATGGCTTTGTTGTTTCAAGCAAATCCTGCGTTGACTGTTGATGCCGCTGCAAAAGCTCTTTTATCTGGAGCTACAGATCTTGGCACTGCTGGCAAAGACAATACTTTTGGTTGGGGACGAGCAGACGTTCTTAAAGCTGTCGACCTGATGAAGCCAACTACGGCTGTTCGTTAAAGTTAAAAAAAGAATTTAAGGCCACTCTGCACGCCAGTTCGGATCGTGCGAGTGGTCGTTGAAGATAAAACCGCATCTTGTTTTTCTGAATACCAATTGCCATAAATTCTCATGGCTCCAAAATCGATAAAGGCTCCGGCCTCACTCTTCGAACCAGATACGTCACCTAAAGTCGTTTCACTATTGGCCGAGAAGCTTTTATAATTTCCGTGCAAGCCAAAGTATTTCATCAAGTATAGATCCAAATCCGCTCCCGCAAAATTTTGCCTGAGGGTGATCAGTGTCCCAGTTGAGGTTTGGTTTTTGGTGCGTTGACCGTAGCTCACGATCAAGTGCGTGCCTTGAACAGCGTTGCCAAGAACTCGCAAGTTGAGACTTCCTAAGAGCTCATTTTGTCCTTCTTCGGTATTGTTTTCGTACTCGCCGACAAGGCCAATCACAGTGGCGTAGGCGCCCACAGAACCCGAAGACGAGCGATATGACTGAGTGGAGTCTGTGGCTGCCGCGGGTGTGGTTGCAATCGATCTACTGTAGCTGAGCATTTGACCTGAGATGTAAAATTCGTAAGGACTTGGCGCGTACATGCCAAGCCACAAATCCATCAAGTGATTGCGATCTTTTTGAGTGAGCCATTCTTGCAGAGTCCACCGCGAGCCCTCTTTGTTTGTGGACTTCTTTCTGAAATCAAAACCTGGCCCGCCGCCTGAGCCTTTGGCGGTTTGCGCTTGGGTGTTTAGTGCTGTGGCAAGTGCCGCGGCGATAGCTAGTGCTAATAAAGCGAGACGTGTTTTCATCTCTCTATTTTACAAGGCGGGGGAGTGAGATGCGAGTTTACGTGCCTCATGCTGAGACGGATTCTCAAGATGAGGCGGAGTGTGGGGGAAAGGACGCAAGCGGTGTGTTGTTCTATATTTGATTGAGAGGAATTTGGTTTAAATGCAGTTGAAGCAAATCTTGGATTTGAATACTATATTTTAAAAAATTCATAGATTCAGATTATACCTTGAAGCCAAAAGATATTATTGGTGGTGCCAATCAGGGGCCTTATCGATTTTATATTAAGGATCCCTCGGGTTACTCACTTGAATTTGAGTCTTGGGAAAGCTGTTCGGACTAGCCCCTCGCTTCAATGAGTAGCTGTAAGGACGACCGCCCTCAAATCAACCGACCTTCAACTTCACATTTGGATCAAGTTTTTCATACAGAGTGATAAGTCTGTCCGTTGAGAATTCCTCAATGCGGTGATGTAAAATCTTGCTGACCTTAGCCTCATCTACACCAAGAGTTTCAGCCAATTCTTTTTGAGAACATTCGTGAACTCTTTTATACTTAAGAAAGTTCTGACAAATATCCCAACGAAACTTTTGAAGTGGTGTCGGATGCTCGGGCAGCATTAAAGTGCCTTCTACTTTTTCAAGTCTTTTAAGGGCTTTTTCTATCTGTTGCTTGCTAGGAAATCCCATAGCTACCTCCGGTAGGCGTTCACTACGCCAATGTAAATTTGGTGATCTTCAAGAAGCCAGACGAGCTTATAAAACTTGCCGTTCAACTCTATTTTATCAGATGTAAAATAAGTGAATGGCGGATCTATGTCGTCTGCACCAAGCTCGATCCCATCCAGTTTTTTCACCAGCTCAATGATGAGTTCATCGGAAATACTATCAGAGTGTTTTAGCTCATAATGAGGATCAATGATTAGCTTTGTAATAAGCAAATTATTGACACTGATCTTTATGGGGTATTCTCGACGGCTCACAAATTTATTATGCCAGAAGTTGCCATATTTGGCAACAAATTAGAATTATTTTATGCCAAGTCTTCGCAACGCTAATTATAGATAGGTTAATTTTGATCTAAGGCCTTCGACGGGCGGTGTACTATACCGGCACGGGCGCGGTCAAAAAAGTTTTCCACTGCCTACGAGCAAATTGAAAATCAAGCCGTGCAAGCTCGATCTCAAGTTTGAGCTCTTCGAGGCGGCGCTGAGAGACCACCGAAGCTTCAAGCTTAAGGCGTTGATACTCGGCTTTAGCAGCGCGCATAGAGGCTTGTGCTTGCAGGATGCGGTTGCGGGCTTGTTCGATTTTGTCGGCTGAAAATCCGCGAGATTTGAGTCGCAGTTCATCCATTTGCAGTTTAGCTTTGAGGATTTCTTGCTCAGAAATTTTTCGCAATTTTTTTGCAAGACCCAAGAGGGCAAGCCCGCGAATGGTCCACTTTGTTGGATCCCATTGGTACCAGCGAATGCCATTGCGGTAATCAATCTGAAATTTATGATGAAAATTATGATAGCCCTCACCATGAGTTAAAAAGGCCACGATCAGGCTATCACGAGCTGAAATTTCGTCGGTGTAAGTTTGTTTGCCAAGAGTGTGAGACAAAGAGTTCACAAAAAATGTGCTCTGCTGAGTGAGCACCACACGTAGTGCTCCACCGATCATCAGACCCGCCCAAGGAGCAGACATCATTGCTCCCACAGCCATCGGAAAACCAAAGCTCATCAAAATTGCAAGTGGAACATAGTATTCGTGTTGAAAGCGAATCATCCAATCTTTTTCAAGATCAGGAGCTGAAGGTTTTTGATCTACAGAGCTTTTGAAAAACAACCAGCCCATGTGAGCGTACCAAAAACCTTTGCTGATGCTGTAAGGATCTTCTTCGCTGTCAACTTTGGAGTGATGTTTGCGATGATCGGCTGACCATTTGAGGGCCGAACCTTGCCAAGCTGAAGCGCCAATCAATAGGTAGGCAGCTCTGACCAGTGCGTGGGCCTCATAGCTTTTGTGTGAAAACAAACGATGATAGCCAGCAGTGATGCTGAGATTTGTAAGGCCAGCAAAAACCAACGCGAAGATCAAAATACCCCAAGGAAATCCTTCGACGTAAAAATATATAGGGATAAAAATAAAAGCTACAAGCGGAGTGATGATCAAGAAAAGAGTGGTTGGCCAGTAGATTTCTTTGCTAGAGATTTTCTGAGCAATTTTGTGATAAAGTGAAGATAGAGTTTTAAACATTGCGCACTCCTTCGCTGGGTCCGTAGCTTTAAAAATGTTTTCTAGAATATTCTGCCATATTCCGTAGATAAAAGACTGGTTTTTTGTTGGCTTGAAGCAAAATCTGACATTAGGATAATCTCATTTCGGTTTCATTCACGTTGAGCAAATGCTCGGCGAGGAGAGTTTATGATTCATGACTTTAGTCCCTTTTTATGGAGAATCACTGGGGATATTGGAATTCGTTGGTATGGCCTCTCTTACATGACAGGTTTTATTTGCGCCTATTTTTTGTTTCAATGGCTCGCACGAAGACAAAAAATGGGACTCACCGCAGAAATGGTCAGTGATTTTGTGACTTATGGTGCCATCGGAATTTTGGCTGGTGGGCGCTTAGGGTATTGCTTATTTTATAGTCCCGATTTGTTTTTGAAATTTAAGCCCGAACTGCCTTTTTGGGGAGTTCTTGCGGTGAACGAAGGCGGGATGGCAAGTCATGGAGGAATGATCGGGCTTGTGGTTGCGTGCTTTCTTTTTGCGCGAAAATATCGCATCAGTCAGAATTATCTTTATGATTTGGTATCGATTGCAGGCCCAATTGGAATCTTTTTTGGGCGTCTCGCTAACTTTGTAAATGGCGAATTGGTCGGCAGACCTTGCGATCCTAATTTTCCATTGGGTGTAAAATTTCCGAGCGACTTATTGCTGTGGCCTTCGGCTGAACCTTCGCGATTGCCTGAACTTGCAAGCGTGGTTGAAAAACTTCCGGGCGTGAGTCGTGATCGATTTTTAGAAATGGTTGATAAAATGCGCTTAGACTATAGCGCGAGAGATTTTGTGAATAACACGATCTACCAGATTATCGACGCTGTTCAGAGCGGAAATGCTGCGGTCAAACAGGCCTTGGGTCCATTGCTCGTGGCTCGTCATCCATCGCAGTTGTATGCCGCTGCAGGTGAGGGACTTTTTATTTTTATCGTGCTCTTTTTGCTCTGGTATAAACCGCGCAAGCAAGGTGTGATTGGCGCCACTTTTGTTTGTCTCTACGCTGTCGTGAGAATCATCGATGAGGAATTTAGAACTCCAGATGCTCACTTAGGCTTTGGCTTACTAGGACTCACTCGTGGCCAATGGCTCAGCGTTGGGATGTTAGCGGTTGGACTGATTTTATTATTTATGTTTGGCCGTCGTGAAGGCCTTGCCACTCCGGGCTGGGGCAAAGGCCAAAACGTTCGCCTGGGTCGACGCTAGGATTTTAGTGCTGCCGCGATTTGATCAGCGGGAACAATATTTTGTTCCCCTTTGATCAGATTCTTCACAGTGATGCTGTTTTGCGCAAGCTCACTATCGCCAATAATCAAAGCCCAAGTCGCACCAATTTTATTGGCGCGTTTCATTTTTTTACCAACATTGCCACCAGCGACGAGTTCGCAGTGAAAACTCTGTGAGCGCAATTGGTGCGCAAGCTTAAGGCAAAACACATCGGCCTTGTCATCAGCTGAAATTACGGCCACCACCGGGTGAACAGTGACGAGCTTGGCAGCATCTACCAAGAGAGAAAGTCTTTCCATGCCAGAGGCCCAGCCAACTCCCGAAGTTGACGGTCCCCCCATAAGTTCAATCAGTCCATCGTATCTGCCTCCTGCAAGCACTGCGGACTGAGCTCCGAGCAGAGACGTTGTGAACTCAAAAACGGTGTGGGTGTAATAATCTAATCCTCGGACGAGGCGGTCATTCAAAACATAAGGGATGCTGAGGGTTGATAGGCCTTCGAGCACTTCACCAAAAAACTGTTTTGATTTTTCATTCAGACAATCTTTGAGCAGAGGAGCTCCCATTAAAATCTTTTGATCATTTGCATCTTTTGAATCCAAGATCCGCAATGGATTTTTAACAAGCCGAGTTTGTGAGTCTGCAGATAGCTCCGAAGTAAAGTCCTTGAGATAAGTGACCAAAAGATCTTTGTGCTTTGCGCGTGATTCGTGATCACCTAGAGAATTGATCTCGAGTTGCACTTTGTCTTGCAATCCTAAGCGTTGAAAGATTTGCGCTGCCAAAGCTAAACACTCGACGTCGGCAGTTGGAGTCTCCAGGCCAAGGCACTCAACACCGATTTGATGAAATTGGCGGTAGCGGCCTTTCTGTGGGCGCTCGTAGCGAAACATTGGTCCTGAGTAATAAAATTTCAGAGGTAAATTCTGTTGCAAGCCATTGGAGATAAAAGCTCTAGCGATTCCGGCCGTGCCTTCGGGACGAAGCGTGATCTCTTCACCACCGCGGTCAGTAAAAGTGTAAGTCTCTTTGGTGACAGCGTCAGAAGTTTCGCCAAGTGTGCGATGAAACACATCTGAAAACTCAAATATCGGCGTCGCAATCTCCTGATAACCAAAAAGCTCAGCTGTTGCAAAAGCGAG